>NZ_AXAB01000020.1:0-169744 GCF_000472645.1 Bradyrhizobium sp. WSM2254
GCACCGGATAGCCTGGCCGACCGGGACTCTCCTCATCCCGCAAATGGCCGATCAGCTTCTCGAACCGGTACCACTTGACCAGGCCAGCCAGCCGATCCAGCGCCGCATTGGCGCCGGCCCCCTTCGGCATCAGCGCTTCCACAAAGCTCGGCTGTCCCGTCTGCTTAACCGCCATCGCTACCCTCCAAGGCTTTGCCCTAGGGAATCACAATTGACGAATTACGCAACAGGCCCCTTGTGGGAGAGGGTGGCTTGCCGCGTAGCGGCAAGCGGGTGAGGGGTCTCTCACCGTGAGCAACACTCGCGCTTGAACTTGCGGAAGCAGACCCCTCATCCGTCGCGATACGCGCGCCACCTTCTCCTACAAGGGGAGGAGGAAGAAGAAGCAACATTCGAGGCGGTGGGCTGAAGCCGCTAGATCATGCCGAGCACGATGGCGCCGACGAAGGCCATGGCGAGGTACGCGGTGATAACGCTCAGTCTCCCGGCAAACGTCATGCCGTTGCTCCCTGGGATGTTCCGCTGAAGCATGGTCCCGCTCGCGCGCCCCTGCGCCCGGCCGACATGGTTAACAGAAAGTGTCCTTGCGAAAAAGTCAGCCTTGCTGCCGCTCATCTCCAGGAGCCACCGCACGGCCCGGGCCGGCATGGTTAAGGAAGGCTGAAATCAACACGTTGAAGAGTCTTTAAGTAAATTCACCGAACGTGCGTGCATGACGCGCGGAGTTCGTTTGTATCTCGTCGGCTCCATCGTCCTTGTTTCGCTAGCGGGTTGCGGACGCGGCTTCTTCCAGGCCGAACGCGAACCGTGGCGGGCCGAGGCGGAGGCCGCATGCCTGAAATCCGGCGCGGTCAAGGAAAGTGCGGACATCGTCCGCATCGACCCGATCTCCGGGCCCGGCAGCTGCGGTGCGGAGTTTCCGCTCAAGGTCGCCGCGATCGGCGAGCCCTCGAGCAGCTACGGCTTTGCCGACGAGGAACTGCGCCCGCCCGGCAATGTCGGCAACCAGCCGCGCTGGCCGGTGACACAGCCGCGATCGAATTATCCGCAGGGCCAGGCCTATCCGGCATCCTCTTATCCGCAACGGCCGAACTATCCCGAGAACGCGGTGCGCCAGCCGTCCGGTTATGGCGCCTCGTCCGGACCGATGTCACTGAACGCGCCCGGTGTGGCGCCGCAGGAAGACGAGATCGACCTGCCGCCCGAGGGCACCGATGCCGCGGGTGCGGCGCGCTACATGAATGCGCCGAGCTATCCGGCGCGGCAGCCCGGTCCCGCACCTTATTCGCAGGCGCCCGCGCAGCAGCCGCTGCCGCGCCTTGGTCCCGCGCAGGGCAATCCGGTTACTGCCGTCGGTCCCGTTGCGATCAGGCCGACCGCGACGCTGGCCTGTCCGATCGTGTCCGAGCTCGACCGCTGGCTCGCCGACACCGTGCAGCCCTCGGCCATGCGCTGGTTTGGCGTGCGCGTGGCCGAGATCAAGCAGATCTCCGCTTATTCCTGCCGTGGCATGAACGGCAACTCGCACGCCCACATTTCCGAGCACGCCTTCGGCAACGCGCTCGACATCTCCGCCTTCGTGCTTGCCGACGGCCGCCGTGTCACGGTGAAGGACGGCTGGCGCGGCATGCCGGAAGAGCAGGGCTTCCTGCGCGACGTGCAGTCTGGCGCGTGTACGCATTTCACCACGGTGCTCGCGCCGGGCTCGAACGTCTATCACTACGATCACATCCATGTCGATCTGATGCGCCGCGCCAGCCGCCGCCTGATCTGCCAGCCCGCCGCCGTCTCCGGCGACGAGGTCGCCGGGCGCGCGCAGCAGCGCAATCCTTACGCGGCCAGGCGCGATCCCTATGTCACCGGCTCGCTCGGAACGCGCAAGAGCACGCGGAAGCAGGAAGAGGACGATTACGCCGACGATTAGGCGGGCGCAGCTTCTCTTGTAGCCCGGATGAGCGTGGCGATATCCGGGAACAGAATTCCCGCATATCGCTTCGCTCATGCGGGCTACGATTGCGTCAATCGACATGTCCATCGTCCGCTATCTCACCCACCCGCAGGTTCAGATCGACCCTGACGTGCCTGTGCCGCAATGGGGCCTCAGCCCGATTGGTCGAACGCGCACCGAGGCGGTGGCGCACGCCGGCTGGCTCGCGAACACCACGCAGCTCATCTCAAGCGGCGAGCGCAAGGCGATCGAGACCGCCGCGATCATCGCCGGCCGGCTCGGCATCATGATCGACATCCGCGAGGCCATGCACGAGAACGACCGCTCGGCGACCGGCTTCCTGAAGCCGGCCGAATTCGAAGCGGTCGCCGATCAGTTCTTTGCGCAGCCGCATCTCAGCGTTCGCGGCTGGGAGCGTGCCTTGGATGCGCAGGCGCGCATCGTGCGCGAGGCCGAGGCGGCGCTGGCCCGCAAACGCCATGGCGATGTTCTCTTCGTCGGCCACGGCGCCGTCGGCACGTTGCTGTTCTGCCACATCGCCGGCCATCCGATCGATCGCGCCTACGATCAGCCCGCGGGTGGAGGCCACGTCTTCGCGTTCACGCGCGACGCGCGACATGTCCTGCATGGGTGGCGCAAGATGGAAGAGATCGGATCGTAGCTCTGCGCAGCCAGAAAGTCATGTCGAGGTCGCTTTCGACGGCGCGGGGACCAGCCCCATGCACAGCTGCACCTCGCCCGGGACGTTGTAGGTCCGCATGATGTGACGGCTGTCGCGCAAGCCGGATGCCTCACGTTGCACCACGAACATCCAGAGCGCCTGGCCGGCTTCCATCACCAGCTTGCGCCTGGCCGGCTGCATCGAGGCCGGCGTCCCCGAGGCTTCGTAGGCGGCGTCGAACTCGCGCAAACGCCCAAGGCTTTGTTCGAGTGCACGGCCCATCCGTCCAAGCGCTGAGGCCTGTTCCTGGACGATCTCATAATGGAGGATATCGACAGGCGGGCGAAGATCACGGGACATGGCCGCAAATATAATGCTGCGAGACCGGCATGCGCAACGCGTGGCGGCTTGCGATTACTTCGCCCGGTACGCCGCCAGGAACATCCGCGTCGCGCTGTCGACGACCTCGGTCATGCGCTCTTCCGACGGCGCGGGCGCGGCCTGGAAGACGAAGGGCAGGAAGAGTGAAGCCTTGCACAGTTCCATGAACTGCGAGGCGGCAAGATCGCAATCGTCGATCGTGAGATCGCCGGAGGCGGCATGGGTTTTGAGATAATCGGAGAGGCGGTTGATGGTCTTGTCCAGCACCCGCGCATAGTAACGGCGACCGACATCGGGCATGCGCTCGGCGATCGCCATCACGGTGCGGATCGCCGATCCGCCGCCCGGCCGGCAGAGCAGATGGATGTAGGCCCGGCCGAACTCCGTCAGCGTGGTCTCGGCGTCGCGGGCGGGATCGAAGTTGAACACGACCTGGCCGTACTGGAGCGCCTCCTGCTCGAGGATGGCTTCGAACAGCGCGCATTTGTCGGCGAAGTAAACGTAGAGCGTTCCCTTGGAGACCTGCGCCGCGCGCGCGATCTCGCCCATGCTGGCGCCGTCGAAACCGAGATCCATGAACACCTTGCGGGCCCCGTCCAGGATCTGGCGGCGTTTCGAGCTGTCCTCCTCCTGGATGACGTGCAGATGTTCGCTGGCAGCTACAACCATTGGTTCAGGGTCTCGGAAGGTTTCGGGACGAGGTGCCGAACAATGAAACGCAAATAAAGGATTCGGGCCAATAGGGTCCGACGCAGAATATTATGTATATTGACCGAACCGTTCGGTCAATGATATTTGGGATAGGCGAGGGGAACACGCCGCAGGCGGGCCGTCCTTCATCGCGCTTTTTTTTGGGGAGGCCTTTATGGCCGTATCGAGAGACCAGGCTGCGCGCGTCCTTCGCCAGGAAGCGGTGGAGACGAATTCCGCGAACGGTGACCCTGCGACCGAGACGTCCGCCGTTCTCGCCGAGCAGCTGCGCTCCCATGTTGCCGAGGAAGCCAAGCGCCGCAGCGAGGCGCCGGAGAAGCCCGTGACCGACAAGCCGGCCGCGCCGGGGGCAGACGCGCCCGCCGCCAGCGGCACGCCGAAATCCGGCAAGCGCAAATTCGTCCTGATGGGTGTCGGTCTGGTGCTGGCGCTCGCGGCAGCCAGCTATGCCGGCTATTACACGCTGGTCGGGCGTTTCTACATCGCCACCGACGACGCCTATGTCCGCGCCAACAACACCATGCTCGGCGCGCGCGTTGCCGGCCACATTTCCTCGATCCTTGCCGGCGACAACACGACGGTGCGCGCCGGCGACGTCATCTTCCGCATCGACGACGGCGACTACAAGATCGCGGTCGATGCCGCCGCGACCAGGATCGCGACCCAGCAGACCACCATCGATCGCATCGGCCGCCAGGTTGCGGCGCTCGACAGCCAGGTTGCCCAGGCCAAGGCACAGCTCGTCTCGGCCGAAGCCGGCCTCAAGCGCGCCGACCTCGATTATGAGCGCCAGCAGGCGCTGAGCAGCAAGGGCTTTGCCTCGCGCGCCACCTTCGAGAGCTCGGAAGCCGGACGCGACCAGGGCGCCGCCGCGGTCAAGGCCGCGCAGGCCGCCTATGACGTCGCCGTCAGCAACGTCGACGTCACCAAGGCGCAGCAGGCCGAAGCCCAGGCCCAGCTTGCGGAGCTCAAGACCTCGCTCGCCAAGGCCGAGCGCGATCTCGCCTTCACCGCGGTGCGCGCGCCGGTTGGCGGCACGTTCTCGAACCGCCTGGTCAGCGCCGGCGACTTCGTCGCGGTCGGCCAGCGGCTCGGCAACGTCGTGCCGCTCGACGACGTCTATATCGACGCCAACTTCAAGGAGACGCAGCTCAAGCGCATCCGTCCCGGCCAGCCGGTGACGATCAAGGTCGATGCCTATGGCATGCGCAAATTCTCCGGCGTCGTCGACAGCATCGCCGCGGGCGCGGGCTCGGTGTTCACGCTGCTGCCGCCCGACAACGCCACCGGCAACTTCACCAAGATCGTGCAGCGCGTGCCGGTCCGCATCCGCGTGCCGAAGTCGGTGGCGAAGCAGAACCTGCTCCGCGCCGGCATGTCGGTCTACGCGACCGTCGACACCAACAGGGGCGCGGCCGACGCCGACAGCGAGGTCGACCTCGACGATCCCACCATGATCCATCCGCAGTAGGCGCACTCGAGCGCTGCGAGGTCAGACCATGGCGAACGCCACGACTGCTTCACCTGCCATGATGGCGGCCCCCGCTTCGGAGCGCATCGCGCCGAAGCGGCTGTTCGCCTTCATCATCATGGTGTTCGGGATGTTCATGTCGATCCTGGACATCCAGATCGTCTCGGCATCCCTCAGCGAAATCCAGGCCGGCCTGTCGGCGAGCTCCAGCGAAGTCTCCTGGGTCCAGACCGCCTATCTGATCGCCGAAGTCATCGCGATCCCGCTGTCGGGCTTCCTGTCGCGCGCCTTCGGCACGCGGCTGTTGTTCGCGATCTCGGCCGCGGGCTTCACCGCCTCGAGCCTGCTCTGCGGCTTCGCCACCACCATCGAGGAGATGATCCTCTGGCGCGCGCTCCAGGGCTTTCTCGGCGCCGGCATGATCCCGACCGTGTTCGCCTCGGCCTACACCGTGTTCCCGCGCTCCAAATTCCACATCGTCGGTCCCATCATCGGGCTTGTTGCGACGTTGGCCCCCACGATCGGGCCGACGGTCGGCGGCTACATCACCGACCTGATGTCGTGGAACTGGCTGTTCTTCATCAACGTCGTGCCCGGCATCGCCATTACCTTGGGCGTGCTGGCGCTGGTCGATTTCGACGAGCCGCATTTCGAATTGCTCGATCGTTTCGACTGGTGGGGCCTGCTGTTCATGGCCGGCTTCCTCGGCACGCTGGAATACGTGCTGGAGGAAGGCCCGCAATATGAATGGCTGCAGGACACGACAGTGGCGATCTGCGCCGCGGTGTGCGCGGTATCGGCGATCGCCTTCTTCTGGCGCGTCTTCACTGCGGCCGAGCCGATCGTCAACCTGCGCACCTTCTCCAACCGCAACTTTGCGGTCGGCTGCGTGCTCCAATTCTGCATCGGCATCGGCCTCTACGGCCTGACCTACATCTACCCGCGCTATCTCGCCGAGGTGCGCGGCTACAGCGCGCTGATGATCGGCGAGACCATGTTCGTGTCGGGCATCACCATGTTCCTTGTCGCGCCGCTGGTCGGCCGGCTGATGGTGAAGATCGACATGCGCTACATGATCGCCTTCGGCCTCGTCGTGTTCGCGATCGGCTCCTACCAGATGACCTGGATCACGCGCGACTACGATTTCTACGAGCTGCTGGTGCCGCAGATCCTGCGCGGCGTCGGCATGATGTTCGCGATGGTGCCGACCAACAACATCGCGCTCGGCACGCTGGCGCCCGACAGGGTGAAGAACGCAAGCGGCCTGTTCAACCTGATGCGCAATCTCGGCGGCGCGGTCGGGCTCGCCGTCATCAACACCGTGCTCAACAACCGCACCGACCTGCACATCACCCGCCTCCAGGAGCGCGTGACCTGGGGCAATGCGACCGCGACCGAAACCCTGACCATGTTCATGCAGAAGTTTCAGGGGCTCGGCGATTCCACGCTGATGGCGATGAAGCAGCTCTCGCAGCTGGTGCACCGCCAGGCCGTGGTGATGAGCTTTGGCGACGCCTTCTTCATGCTGACGCTGTTCTATCTCGGCCTCAGCCTGCTGGTCACGCTGCTGAACAAGCCGGCCTCGCTGACCGGCGGCGGCGACGCGCACTGACGCCACGCACGCTGTCGTCGCCCGGCTTGACCGGGCGATCCAGTATTCCGGGAGAGTAGTGGTTGAGCCGAGAAGCCGCGGCGTACTGGATGCCCCGGTCAAGCCGGGGCATGACAGCGGAGTGCGCGGCCCCCGAACCAAATTGCAACACTCGTTCGTGATCTCGCGCGCGCCCCGTTGCAAACTGCAAACGACACATCTATAAAGCGCACCTCATTCAATCGAACCGGGAGGGATTTGCATGATTTCGTCGCATTCGCAGATCGTTCGCCCGCGTTCGATGTTCTGGTTCGGTATGTCGGCGGCCTGTTAGAGGCCTCTTCCGCCAGATTCGATCGGGTCACGAGTCCCGATCGCCCACTTCCCCAAGTCAAAATCACCTGTGAGTGACGCCGTCTGCCCTTCGTGGCCGACTTGCGTCCGTTGATGGAGCCGGCCCGCGCCAAAAAGCGGCTGGATGATGTCATGACCTCTCTCTCGAAAAGGCCCGCGGCGATACGCGTGGTGTTGCCCTTCGTGTTCCGGCACTGGCTGAACCAGCCCGGTCGCGGCCTGATCGTGGCCGGTGGCCTGCTGGGCGCGACCGTCGCCGACCTGTTCATGCCGGTCTTCTCCGGGCATCTGGTTGATGCGCTGACACGTGGCCCGTCCGATCCTGACGCGCGCCACGCGGCGCTGGTTGCGTTCGGCGCCATCGTGGCGCTCGGTGCGGCCTCCGTGGTGCTGAGGTTGATCGGTCTCCAGGCGATCGTCCCGTTTACGCTGAAGATCATGTCGGATGTCGCCCAGGGCGCCTTCACGCGCGTGCAGCGCTTCTCGACCGACTGGCATGCCAACTCCTTTGCCGGCTCCACGGTACGCAAGATCACCCGCGGCATGTGGGCGCTCGACCTGCTGAACGACACCATCCTGATGGCGTTGGCGCCGTCTCTGCTGGTGTTGATCGGCTCCATGGTCCTGATCGGCCTGCACTGGGCCTCGCTCGGCGCGGTGATCGCGGTGGGAGCGCTTTTCTACGTCGCCATCACCGTGCTGTTCTCGACGCGCTACATCGCGCCGGCCGCGCGCATCTCCAACGCCTGGGACACCAAGGTCGGCGGCACGCTGGCGGATGCGCTGACCTGCAACGCCGTGGTGAAATCCTTCGGCGCGGAAGCGCGGGAGGATACGCGGCTCGCCCGCGTCATCAACCGCTGGCGCGCGCGCGTGCGGCGGACCTGGTTTCGCTACAACTACACGGCGATGGCGCAGCTCTCGCTGCTGCTGGCCTTGCGTGCCTCCGTGATCGGCGGCTCGGTGCTGCTGTGGATGTCCGGGCACGCCTCGCCCGGCGACGTCACCTATGTGCTGACGAGCTACTACGTCATCCACGCATATCTGCGTGACGTCGGCATGCACATCAACAATCTCCAGCGCTCGGTCAACGACATGGACGTACTGGTGGCGATCCATGACGAGCCGATCGGGATTGTCGATGCGCCGGACGCGCGGCCGATCGCGATCGAGGGCGGCGAGATCGTGTTCGACGACGTCACGTTCCACTATGGCGGCCATCGCGAGCCGCTGTACGACGGCCTGTCGGTCACGATCCGCGCCGGCGAACGGGTCGGCCTGGTCGGCCGCTCCGGCTCCGGCAAGACCACCTTCGTCAAGCTGGTGCAGCGGCTCTACGACGTCAGCGATGGCCGCGTGCTGATCGACGGCCAGGACATCGCAAAGGCCACGCAGCAATCGCTGCGCAGCCAGATCGCGATCGTGCAGCAGGAGCCGATCCTGTTTCACCGCTCGCTCGCCGAGAACATCGCCTATGGCCGGCCCGGCGCCAGCCTGGAGGCGATCGAGCAGGCGGCGCGGCTGGCCAATGCGCACGACTTCATCCTGCGTCTGCCCAAGGGGTACGGCACGCTCGTCGGCGAGCGCGGCGTGAAGCTGTCGGGCGGCGAGCGGCAGCGCGTGGCGCTGGCGCGTGCCTTCCTGGCGGACGCGCCGGTGCTGATCCTGGACGAGGCGACGTCGAGCCTCGATTCGGAATCGGAGGCGCTGATCCAGCAGGCGATGGAGCGGCTGATGAAGGGACGCACCTCGATCGTGATCGCGCACCGGCTGTCGACGGTGCGCAGTCTCGATCGGATCCTGGTGTTCGACCGCGGCGAGATCGTCGAGCAGGGCACCCACGCCGTGCTCGCGGGCAAGCCAGGGGGCATCTATCGCGGCCTGTTCGAGCGCCAGGTGGTGGACCTCGGACGCCTGGCAGCAGCGGAATGATGCGCAGCCTGCGGACGGAGGAGAGCGTCCGCAAGCTACGAAGGATTAGGGCAGGGATGGACTGAAATGAAAGACCTGACGCGCGGCTCCATCGTGGGCCACATCCTGAGCATGGCGCCACCGATCGTGGTTGGCATGATCACGATCATGATCTGCCAGCTCGTCGACCTCTACTTCGTCTCGAGCCTGGGCGAGGCCGCGATCGCGGGCGTCGCCGCGGCCGGCAACGCCGGCTTTCTCGTCAATGCCTTGATGCAGGTGCTCGGCGTCGGCACGGTTGCGTTGATGGCGCATGCGGTGGGCCGCAAGGACCGTGGCGATGCCAATCTGGTGTTCAACCAGTCGGTCGTCCTGTCGGTGCTGTTCGGGCTGCTGACACTGGTTGCGGGTTTCGCGCTGTCGCGTCCCTATATGCGCGCGGTCGCGGCCGACAAGGCAACGGTCGAAGCCGGCACCGTCTATCTGCTCTGGTTCATGCCAGCGCTGGCGCTGCAATTCGCGACGCAAGTGATGGCATCCGCATTGCGGGCAACCGGCATCGTGCGGCCGAGCATGCTGGTGCAGGCGCTCGCGGTGGGCATCAACATTGCGCTGGCGCCGGTCCTGATCTCGGGCTGGGGCACCGGGCATCCGCTCGGTGTCGCCGGGGCAGGCCTCGCAAGCTCGATCGCCGTCTTCGTCGGCGTGCTGATGCTGCTCGCGTATTTCCTGAAACTGGAGCGCTACGTCGCCTTTCATCCTGCGCAATGGCGGCCGCAGCTTCGGCAGTGGAGGAGAATCCTCAATGTTGGCCTGCCGGCCGGCGGCGAGTTCGCGATGGTCTTCATCATCATGGCCGTGGGCTATTATGTGCTGAGCGTTTTCGGACCGGCGGCGCAGGCCGGATTTGGTATCGGCACGCGTCTGCTCGGCCTGATCCAGATGCCTGCGCTCGCCATTGCGCTGGCTGCGGGGCCCATCGCCGGCCAGAACTTCGGCGCCGGCAATGGCGCGCGCGTGCGGGAGACCTTTGTCAAGGCGGCGCTTGTCGCGACCGCGGTGATGATTGTCTTCCTGATCCTCGCGCAACTCGCGCCAGGTCTGTTGCTTGCCGGCTTCTCGAGTGATCGGGAAACGATGGCGGTCGCGTCGCTCTTCCTGCGCATCGTCTCGTTCAACATGGTGGCGCAGGGGCTGATCTTCACCACCTCCAGCATGTTCCAGGGGCTCGGCAACACCAAGCCCGTGCTGGTGACCTCGGCAATGCGGGTCCTCACCTATTCCCTACCGTCGATCTGGCTCTCGACGTGGCCGGGCTTTCGGATGGAGCACGTCTGGTATTTGTCGATCGCGACAACGACGCTTCAGGCCGCGTTGAGCGTGTGGTTGCTACACCGCGAATTCGGCAAGCGCCTGACTCCGCTTCGACACGCCGGGGTTCCGGAGCAGGTGGAGGCTGAGCCTGAAGCGCCTCCTGCGCGCTTGCCGGCATAGCGACGGCCTGGTCCTGCCGCGACAAGGACGCATGTTCGTTGGCGCGCGCGTCAGTGCGCACCAAAGCTGTTCCAGACGAGGCCGAGCCCCGACAGGAACAGCAGACCGAGCACGACATCGCCAAAGTGCTTGTCGCTCAGCGCGTGATAGACGCGTGCGCCGGCCCATGCGCCGATCAACGTGCCGGGAAACGCGACCAGCGCGAGCCAGACCACCTTGAACGCGACGAGGCCGGATGCCGTCTGCAACACCAGCGCGGTCGCGAGCACCGTGAAATTGAAGAGCTGGAAGATGCCGCGCCGCTCGTGCTTGTTCCAGCCGCGAATGTTGGCCCACAGGATCGGCAGCGGTCCGGACAGTCCCGCAAGTCCGCCCAGAATGCCGCCGGCAAAACCGATCGCGCCGTCGGCGATGCGGCCGCCGAACGTGATCGCGAGCGGCCTCTTGTTCAGATAGAGGGCGCTCGAGAAGATCAGCAGCAGCACGCCGATGCTCAGCTTGAACACCTTTGGATCGGCCGAGGCGACCATCATGGTCCCGAGCGGCACGCCGATCAGCCCGCCGATCAGGAACGGCCAGACCAGCGAGAGGTCAAAACTCTTCCACATCGACGGCAGCGTCGAGGTCTGCGCGATCACCGAGCAGATCAGCACCAGGGGCACCGCGAGCGAGGGCGGCAGCACGTAGAGCCAGATGCCGAGCGCCATCAGCGCCGTGCCGAACCCGGCCAGGCCCGAGACGAAGCCGCCGGCCAATGCGCCGAGCGGCAGCAGCGCGTAAGCGTAGGTTTCCAACGGATTGTCCTTGTCGCCACCGGCGATCCCGAATTGTCGATCGCCACCGCCCGCATAGCACGGCTGCGGCCGTGCAGGTCAATCCATCCTGCACGCAGGCGTGGTCTGCGGCGTCGGGCTTTTCCGGATCATGCTCTAGACGATCTGCCTGATGTCGGCGGGCTTGTGCAGCGCGCCGACGAGGATGCGCAGTGCTTCGGTCAATTCCGCCCTGTTGCGTGCCGCGCCCAGCGAGACACGGGCCGCATGCGGCGGCGTCCCGTCGACGGTGAAGGCATCGCCGGCCACGACCGCGAGACCATTCCGAAGCAGATGCGCCGCGACATCGGGGCGGCCCTCCGGCAGACGCAGCCACAGATGATGGGCGGCAGGCTTGGCCAGGAATTGAAAGCCTTTCAGTGCGCGCTGCGCGAGTTGCTGGCGGCCCACCGCCTCGTTGCGAATGGCGGTGATGATGCGATCGGCGATGCCGGTCTCGAGCCAATGCGTCACCAGCGCAACCATCAGCGGCGCCGGCATCTGCACGGTGGCCTGCAAATAGGAACGCATTTCCTGCTGCGCGGCGTTGTCGGGGGCCACGAGATAAGCGACCCGCAGTGCCGGTGCGATGCATTTTGACAGCGTGGTGGCGAGATACGTCCGCTCCGGAATGAGGTTGGCGATCGGTGCTGCCGAGCGGTCGAGCAGCCCGTAGGCGTCGTCCTCGATCAGCGTGGTGTCGGCATCGCGGATGATCCTTGCGATCGCGCCGCGCCGCTCGGCGGAAAGTGTCGCCGTGGTCGGATTGTGCAGCGTCGGGATGAGGTAGACGGCCTTCGGTCCGTGCGCGCGGCAGGCCTTTGCGAGCGCACCGGGCAGGATGCCGCCGTCATCCATGGCGACGCTGACGAGCTTGATGCCGAGCCGTGCCGCGGCGGCCTTGATGCCGGGGAAGGTGAGCGCTTCCGTGAGCACGACGTCGCCGGGCCGCGCGAGATGGGCGAGCAGGTTGAACAGAATGGTTTGCGTGCCGGGAAAGATCACGAGCCGGTCGGCGTGCGCGTGCGGAACGCGCGCGCGCATCCACCGCGCCGCGACCTCGCGCTCATGCGCGCTGCCGCCGGGCGGCTGGTAGTTCAGGAACGCGGTCAACCCCGATTGCGCGCGGATGGCTTCCATCCCGGCGATGATGCGCTCGTCGAGCTGCGCCTCCAGGGGATGCGGCGGCACGTTCATCGAAAGGTCGATCGCAACGGGATGCGGCAAGTCGACCGCGCGGCGCGCGCTGGTCTCCGACACGAACGAGCCCTGGCCGACGCGGGCCTCCAGAATCCCGCGGCGCCGCGCCTCGGTGTAGGCGCGCGTCACCGTGGTGAGGTCGATGGCGAGCGCTTTGGCGAGTGCGCGCTGCGTCGGCAGCTGCTGGCCGCGCACCAGCCGGCCGGCTGCGATGTCGGCCTCCATGGCATCGACGATGCGCTGGTAGCGCGGCCCGCTCAGTTCGGAGATTGTAGGGGTCCAATCCATGCAATTTAGGCTCATATCCTTTGAATGTATGGATACAAGATAGTATTGTATGGATCATCAGAACGGAAGAGGTGTCGTCATGGCGACCGGTTCGATTTCTCTTGCAAAGGCGATGTGGCGCGGTTTTCGCGGCAAGTGCCCGAACTGCGGCGAAGGACATATGTTCGGACGCTTCCTGAAAGTGGCGGAGGCTTGCGACCATTGCGGCGAGGAGCTGTTCCATCAGCGCGCCGATGACTTTCCGGCCTATCTCGTCATGGTCGTGGTCGGCCATCTCGTGGTCCCGGCGATCCTCGCAGTCGAGACCGCCTATGCCCCGCCGGTCTGGCTGCAACTGGCCGTGTGGCTGCCGGTGACGCTGTTCGCTTCGCTTGCGTTGCTGCAACCGACCAAAGGCGCCATCGTCGGCCTGCAATGGCAGCTCGGCATGCATGGCTTCGAGGCTGGCAAGTTGCGGCGCGAGGCCGGTGCGCTCGTCCTCGCAAAAGTGAATACGCGCGCGGCGTGAGCGGATAGCGTTTACATCGCGCGCGCTGCCGCTACACTCCATCGTACAAACAAGAACGATGGAAACGCCAATGGCCGCACGTTCGAAGACCTTCCTGCTCTGTCACGGCGCGTGGTCCGGCGGATGGGCCTGGAAGAAGATGCATCCGCTGATGGCGCAGGCGGGCCACCGCCTGGTCGCGCCGACCTACACCGGGCTCGGCGAGCGTTCGCATCTGGCAAGTCCCGCGATCGATCTCGACACGCACATCCAGGACATCCTCAACGTCATCGCCTTCGAGGACCTCAGCGACATCGTGCTGCTCGGCCACAGCTATGGCGGCATGGTCGCGACCGGCGTTGCCGACCGCGCACGCGAGCGCGTGACGCAACTGATCTATCTCGATGCCTTCGTGCCGCGCGACGGCCAGTCGCTGTTCGATCTCAACGAGAGCGGGCGCGAGCCGATGCGCAAGGCGGCCGCCGCCGGCGATGGCTACCGCATCCCGCCGAACCCGCCGCCATCAGATACGCCGCAAGCCGATCTCGACTGGCTCAACGCGCGCCGGGTTGCCATGCCGGTCAAATGTTTCGAGACGAAGCTGAAACTTGGGCACGGCGAATCTGCAATGCCACGCAGCTACATCTATTGCACGCGCACTCCGCCGGGCGATGTGTTCGGGCAGTTCGCGAAGCGTACGAAGAGCGAGGAGGGCTGGCGCTATTTCGAGCTCGACGCGAGTCATGCGCCGAACGTGACGGGGCCGGGGGCGCTGATGGGTGTGTTGAACGAGATCGTCGCCTGACCCACAGCCGTCATTCGGGGGCTCGCGAAGCGAGAACCCGGAATCCATTCCTCCACCAACTCTGCGGCTCGATGGATTCCGGGTTCGTGCTGCGCACGCCCCGGAATGACAGCAGCAAAAATGGTGAGGGGTCCGATGCGGTGAGCATCGAACCCCTCGTCACGTCTTAGTAAGACGCGTTTTCTTCACGCGAACCGGAAAACCACTTCGCTCGAAAACGCTTTAGAATATCAGCCGGCCTGTAAGCCGGGTTCTGTAGGGCACCGTCCGCTTGCGCGAACGATACGTGACGGCCATTCCTCTGGGGCCATGTTTGCACATGGCCTCGAGCAACCTACCCGGACGGCGGGCCTGACATCGCCCCGCGGCGTTATCGCTTGCGCGATCGGCCCGCATTCGCCGTCCCTATTCGGTTTTGCTCCCGGTGGGGTTTACCATGCCGGCTCCGTTGCCGGACCCGCGGTGCGCTCTTACCGCACCTTTTCACCCTTACCTGCCTACGCAGCTTGCGCTGCTACGGCACGGCAGGCCCGAGGGCTTGCCGCGCCAAAGCCCCGAAGGGGCGACGGCGGGCGGTTCGTTCTCTGTGGCACTTTCCCTGGGGTTGCCCCCGCCGGACGTTATCCGGCACCGTATGTCAAGGGAGCCCGGACTTTCCTCCCCGGCGGCCTTTCGACCGTTGCCGGAGCGGCCGTCCGGCCGACTGACGGCCTAGGCATGGGCATTTGTGACGGTTTCGTCAAGCCGAGATCGTCGCGCACGCGATCTGCAAATAATTTATCCTGAAGATGTCGTTGGGCGTGGGCCCGGTTCGACTGGATGCCGGCGATCCAGCCGAGCAACAGGAGTTAAGTGATGCAGTATCTGCTGCTGATTTACCGGAACGAAGCTCAACAGAGCAAGATGGACCCTGCGGATTACCAGAAGCTGTTGGCGGAGTATTCCGCCTACACCCAGTCCATCGTCCAGAGCGGCAACTTCAAGGCCGGCGACGGGCTTCAGCCGACCTCGACTGCGACGACCGTTCGCGTTCGCGACGGCAAGATACTCGCGACCGACGGTCCCTTCGCCGAGACCCGCGAGCAGCTCGGCGGCTATTATCTCGTCGAAGCGAGAGATCTCGACGCCGCGATCGCAATGGCGGCGCGGATTCCCGGAGCCAGGGACGGATCGATCGAAGTCAGGCCCGTCATGATCTACAAATGATCTCGTCCGCTGATATCGAATAATTATCCCGAGGATGTCGTTTGATGTTGGCCCCGTTCGACTGGATGTCGGCAATCAAGCCGAACAACAGGAGTAAGCCATGCAGTACCTGCTGCTGATCTACCGGAGCGAAGCGGAACTGAGCAAGATGACCCCCGCCGACCGTCAGGCGATGTCGGCGGAGTACGGCACTTATACGCAGGCCATCGTCCAGAGCGGCCATTTCAAGGCCGGCGACGGGCTTCAGCCGACTACGACCGCGACCACCGTGCGCGTCCGCGAGGGCAAGACCCTGACCACCGACGGTCCGTTCGCCGAGACCCGCGAACAACTCGGCGGCTACTATCTGGTCGAGGCCAAGGATCTCGACACCGCCATTGGGCTGGCCGCGCGGATTCCCGGGGCCAAGGAGGGATCCATCGAGGTCAGGCCGGTCATGATCTACAAGTGATCTTTTCTGCCGACATCGCTCGGATTTTTCGCGACGAGGCGGGGCGGGTGCTTGCCACGCTGATCCGCCTCGTCGGCGATTTCGATCTCGCCGAGGACGCACTCCAGGATGCCTTCGCGGTCGCGCTCGAACGCTGGTCGGCGGGCGAAGTGCCCGATAATCCGCGCGCCTGGCTCGTCAATGTCGGTCGCAACAAGGCGATCGACCGCATCCGGCGGCTGGCCGTGTTCCGCGGCAAGCAGCAGGCGCTCGTGCATGAGCTCGAGCTCAACGCGCAGGCGCCCGACGAGCCGCCGGCGACGCTTGATGACGATATGCTGCGGCTGATCTTCACGTGCTGCCATCCAGCCTTCGCCATCGAGGTCCAGGTCGCGCTGACGCTGCGCACCGTCTGCGGGCTGTCCATGGCGCAGGTCGCGCGCGCCTTCCTCGTCGGCGAGGAGGCGATGGCGCAGCGCCTCGTCCGCGCCAAGCAGAAGATCAGGCTCGCCGGCATTCCTTATGAAGTGCCCGAGCACGCCGCGCTGGCGCCGCGGCTCAACGGCGTGCTCGCCGTGATCTATCTCGTCTTCACCGAAGGCTATGTTGCGACCTCGGGCGCGGATTTGATGCGGCCCGATCTCGCGGTCGAAGCGATCAGGCTCGGCCGGTTGCTCGACCGGCTGATGCCCGACCGCGCCGGGATCAAGGGTCTGCTCGCCTTGATGCTGCTGCACGATGCGCGCCGCGCCGGGCGCGAGACTGCGGCCGGCGACATTGTGCTGCTGGAAGAGCAGGACCGCACGCTCTGGGATCGCGCACAGATCGACGAAGGGCTGCGCCTCGTGGACGACGCGCTGCACATACCCGGCCGGCCGCAACCCTATGCGGTGCAGGCCGCGATCGCCGCGCTGCATGCGCGCGCGCCGAGCTTTGAAGAGACCGACTGGCCGCAGATCGCCGGGCTCTACGAGGTGCTGTTGCGCATCAGCCCTTCGCCGGTGATCGAGCTCAACCACGCCGCCGCAATCTCGATGGTCGACGGCCCGGCGCGCGCGCTCGATCTCGTCGATGCGATCACCGCGCGCGGCGGGCTTGGCGGCTACGAGCTGCTGCCCGCGGTGCGCGCGGATCTGTTGCGACGGCTCGGGCGCAAGGACGAGGCGGTGGAGGCGTATGTCGCGGCGACGGAGGCAACGCAGCTGGAGCCGCTGCGCCGGCTCTATGCGCGGCGGGTGAGGGAGATGGAGTAGTAGCCGCACCCTCCGTCATTGCGAGGAGCACTTGCGACGAAGCAATCCAGGCTGTTCCCGCGGAGACAGTCTGGATTGCTTCGCTGCGCTCGCAATGACGGAGTGTGTGACTTACGCCGTCACTTCGACGCGACCGCCGTCCCGTCCGGCAAGCTCGCCAGCAGCGCCTGCAAGGTCGACAGCGTGGAATGATCCGCAACCCCATCCAGCCGCGCCGGGCGGAAATGGCGCTGGAAGGCGGTGACGACTTCCATGGTCGCGGCATCGTATTTGCCGGTCAGCGGCACGCCATAACCGTATCGCGCCAGCGCCTGCTGCAGGCTCAGCACCTCGTCGCTGATGGTGCCGAGCATCAGGCTCTCGCCGCGCACGACGGGCGTGGGCGTGACCCAGTGGCCGACGCCGGAATTGGCCAGCGAATGCCACGGAAATTTCTCGCCGGGATCCTTCTTGCGCGCGGGCGCGACGTCGGAATGGCCGAGCACGCGGTGCGCCGCCACCTTGCGGCGGAGCATGATGCCGCGGCACAGCGCGATCACGGCGGCGATCTGGCGCAGCGGAAACTCCGGATAGCCCCAGTCGTGGCCGCGATTGACGATCTCGATGCCGATCGAGCAGGAGTTGACGTCGTCCTCGCCGGCCCAGGACGAGACGCCGGCGTGCCAGGCGCGCCTCGCCTCGGGCACGCATTGCACGATGCGGCCGTCCTCGAGCACGACATAATGCGCCGACACTTCGGTGCCCGCCGTGCACAGCCGCGCCAGCGCGCCCTCGACATCGGGCATGCCGGTGTAGTGCAGCACGATCATGTCCGCCTGCCGTCCCTTGGCGCGTTCGCCATGGTTCGGCGAAGGGATGATGTCGGAGACGATCGAGGAATCCGGCTCGAACGTCCGCATATTCGCCGCGGCCTTGGGAACCGGGAGAACGCGTTGGCGCTTCGAATCAGATCCAGATGGCGTGGACGAACCGGACGACATAAACAGCTCAAGTCGGAACAGGAGAGGGCCAAGCCTTTCTCTTTACTATTCCTTTACCCTCCGCCGTGCGCAATCGCGCGTCGCGGTTAACGGATGCATTTTGGCCGGGTGTGTGGATGAGGCATCACTGCCGCTTCACCTTTTCGACTTGTAACGGGCCGATCAACGCTTTCTTAACGCTAAGGGCCGTTACTGAGAGATGAAGTGCCGACCCGCGTCCGGAGGCGGCCAAAGCGTATTTTGGCTCGAAATCCCATGGCTGCCCGACAATTTCCACTGGGAACACTGGGTTGGCGGCCCGGGACGACCGGGCTCGGTAATCATGCTGGACAAGGGTTGGGTCGTGGAACCGCCGCGACGCGGAATCATTCGAGGCGTTATGGGCTGGCTCGCCCCGGATCTGGCTTGGTTGTTCGGCAGGCGTGGCGCATGAGTTCCGCTCCTCACATTCCCGTGCTCGGTCGCGAGGCCGTCGATCATCTCGCGCCGCGCGAGGGCGGGATCTATATCGACGCCACCTTCGGCGCCGGCGGCTATAGCCGCGCCATCCTCGACGTGCCTGGAACCCGACTCATCGCCATTGACCGCGACCGCACCGCAATCGCTGGCGGCGCCGAACTGGTCGAGCGCTCTGCCGGTAGGCTGACACTGGTCGAGGACCGCTTCTCCAATCTCGCCGCAGTCTGTGCGGCACAAGGCATCGAAGCCGTGGACGGCGTCGTGATGGACGTCGGGGTGTCCTCGATGCAGCTCGACCAGGCCGGCCGCGGCTTCTCGTTTCGCCTCGACGGTCCGCTCGACATGCGAATGGGGCAGGCGGGACCGACGGCGGCCGATGTGGTCGCGCGCGCCTCGGAAGGCGATCTCGCCGACATCATCTATCTCTTCGGCGAGGAGCGGCAGTCGCGCCGCATCGCCCGCGCCATTTTCGCGGACCGGCAGGAGACGCCGTTCACGACCACGCGCGCGCTCGCCGACCTCGTCGGCAGGGTGGTTCGCTCCAAGCCTGGCGACATTCATCCCGCGACACGGACGTTCCAGGCCTTGCGCATCTTCGTCAACGAGGAGCTCGAGGAACTCCAGACCGCGCTCGCTGCGGCCGAGCGCGTGCTCAAGCCCGGCGGGCGCCTCGTGGTCGTCTCGTTCCATTCGCTGGAAGACCGTATCGTCAAGAATTTCCTCGCCGAGCGGTCCAAGACCGGCGGCGGCTCGCGGCACCTGCCGGAAGTCGCGCAAACCGCGCCAAGCTTTCAGCTCCTGACGCGGCGGCCCGTCGTCGCCGGTGAGGACGAAGTTGCGCATAACCCGCGCGCGCGTTCGGCAAAACTGCGCGCCGCGGAGCGCACCTCGGCGCCGGCGCACAAGGACGACGAGTCCTCGTCCTGGCCAAGACTCTCCGACGTGATGAGGGGAGGCTAGCGCATGCGCTTCATTCACCTCCTCGTCATCGGCGCGCTGATCTTCGCGGCGGCCTATGTCTACCGGATCAAGATGGACTCTACCGCGCGCACGGAGAAGGTGCTGCGGCTGCATCAGGAGATCCGCGAGCAGCGCGATGCGATCGCCTCGCTCCGCTCCGAATGGGCCAAGCTCGATGCGCCCCTGCGCCTGCAGGGCCTGTCCGAGCGGCACCTGCCGCTCAAGCCGGTCAACGGCACGCAATATGACTCGCTGAAGAACCTGCCCGAGCGTCCGCCGCGGATGTTCAGGCCCGGCGAGCCCGACCCGATCGGGGCCATGCTCAACACCATCGAAGCCGCGAGCGACCCCGACACCGTGACGGGCTCCGTGCCTCAGCCCGAGGACAAGCGATGAGCGCCGTGACTCCGGCCAAACCGACCGAACCCTGGCGGCAGCGGCTGATCCGCAGCCTGCTCTACGGGCGCAATGTCGACCGCGCCGCGAAGGCGCGCGCGCGCGTCGGACTGGCGATGCTCGCCTTCGCCTCGGTCTACGTCCTGATCGGCGGCCGGCTCGTGATGTTCGCGATCGGTGCCGACGCCCACAGTGCGCGCCGTGCGGCGTCGCAGGAGGTGGTTGCGACGGCGCGGCCCGACATCGTCGACCGCAACGGCGCCATACTGGCGACCGACGTCAAGGCGGCGAGCCTGTTCGGCGAGCCGCGCCGCATCATCGACAAGGACGAGGCGATCGAGCTCCTGACCGCGACCGTGCCCGACCTCGACGAGGCCGAGGTGCGCGAGCGCCTGAAGACACGCAAGGGCTTCGTCTGGCTCAAGCGCGAGATCACGCCGAAGCAGCAGCAGGATATCCACAAGCTCGGCATTCCCGGCATCGGCTTCCTGCGCGAGAACAAGCGCGTCTATCCGACCGGCAACGAGGTCGCCCACCTCATCGGTCTCGTCAATATCGACAACCAGGGCATTGCCGGCATGGAGAAGTGGCTCGACAACCAAGGGCTCGCCGATCTCCACCGCGCGGGCTTTGCCACCGACCGCCTGCAAAAGCCGATCGAGCTCTCGGTCGATCTGCGCGTCGAGCACGCGCTGCGCGACGAGCTCTTGAAGGCCAAGGAGAAGTTCCACACCAAAGCCGCCTCCGGCATCGTCTCCAACGTCAAGACCGGCGAGATCGTGGCGATGGTCTCGCTTCCGGACTTCGACCCGAACAATCCGAAGGAAGCGCACGATCCCGACCGCATCAATCGCCTGACCACAGGCGTCTACGAGATGGGATCGACGTTCAAGGCGTTCACGCTGGCGATGGCGCTCGATTCCGGAAAGATCAATCTGAACTCGTCGTGGGATGCGCGCGGAAACCTGCACTACGGCAAGTTCACCATCCACGACAGCCATCCGCTCGGACGCTTCATCAACACCAAGGAAGTGTTCACCTACTCGTCCAACATCGGCGCCGCACGGATCGCGCTCGGCCAGGGCGTCGAGGCGCACAAGGCGTTCCTCGCCAAGATGGGCCAGATGACGCGGCTGCGCACCGAGCTGCCGGAGAGCGCAGCTCCGCTCATTCCGCGCCGCTGGAGCGAGCTGAACACGGTCACCGCCGCGTTCGGCCAGGGCCTGTCGGTCGCGCCGCTGCAGGCGGTGATGGGCATCAACGCGCTGGTGAACGGCGGCTATTTGATTCCGCCGACCTTCATGAAGCGCAGCGAAGCGGAAGCGGCGGCGATGGCCAAGCGCGTGATCAAGCAGGACACCAGCGACAAGATGCGGTTCCTGATGCGGCTCAACGCCGAGATCGGTACCGCCAAGACCGCGGACGTCAAGGGCTACTATGTCGGCGGCAAGACCGGCACGTCCGAGAAGGTCATCAACGGCCGCTATGCCAAGAAGCGCGTGCTCAACTCCTTCACCGCGATCATGCCCTGCGACGATCCGAAATATCAGATCCTGATCATGCTGGACGAGCCGCAGGCGATCCCTGAAACGAAGGGTTTCATCACCTCGGGCTGGAACGCGGTGCCGACCGGCGGCAAGGTGATCGAGCGGATCGCGCCGCTCCTGGGCGTCGAGCCGCGGTTCGACCTGCCGCCGTCCGAGCGCCTTATTCTTGCAGCATCCAGGACAACCCAGTAATCAACCGGGTAGGCCATCGCCGGTGCTGAGTCGGGAGTTTCCGGCGATTCGGCTTTCCGGCATGTCGACTGGACGACCATGAAACTGCGCGATCTCTTAGGCAATGACGCCGCAATCGAGCCCGCCGTCGCGGCGCTCGAGGTGACGGGGCTTGCGCTCGACAGCCGCGTGGTCAGGCCGGGTGATCTCTTCTTCGCGCTCGCAGGCAGCAAGACCGACGGCGCACGCTTCATCGATGCGGCGGTCGCCGCAGGTGCGGCGGCGATCGTCGGCGATCATGCGCCGGCCGCTTGCAAGGTGCCGTTCGTCGCGGTGGCCAATCCGCGCCGCGCGCTGGCGCTGGCCGCGGCAAGCTTCTTCCCTGCGCAGCCCGCGACCATTGCCGCGGTGACCGGCACCAGCGGCAAGACCTCGGTCGCGGCGTTCACGCGCCAGATCTGGGAGCGCCTGGGGCATGCTTCCGCCAGCATCGGCACCATCGGTCTCGTCTCGCCGAAGCGCACCGTCTACGGTTCGCTGACCACGCCGGATCCGATCGCGCTGCACCGGCAGCTCGACGAGATCGCGCGCGAGGGCGTGACGCATCTTGCCTTCGAAGCGTCCTCGCACGGGCTCGATCAATATCGCCTCGACGGCGTGCGCGTCTCCGCCGGCGGCTTCACCAATCTCTCGCGCGATCACATGGATTACCACCCGACCGTCGCGCATTATCTTGCGGCGAAACTCCGGCTGTTCCGCGATCTGGTCCCGCCTGGCGGCGCGGCCGTGATTTCGGCCGATCATGATTGCTCGGCCGAAGCAATCGATGCGGCGAAGGCGCGCGGCCTGCGCGTGATGGCGGTCGGCCGTCACGGCGACGGGGCAGGCGAGGGCATTCGTCTCACCGAGGCCGAGGTCGAGGGCTTTTCGCAAAAGCTCACGGTCGAGCATCGCGGCAAGCGATACGCGATCCGGCTGCCGCTGGTCGGTGAATTCCAGATCGAGAATGCGCTGGTGTCGGCCGGTCTTGCCATCGGCACCGGCAGCGATCCGGCAAACGTGTTCGCGAGCCTCGAACATCTCGAAGGCGCCAAGGGCCGGCTCGAGCGCGTCGGTGAGCGCAACGGCGCGCCGATCTTCGTCGACTATGCGCACAAGCCCGACGCGCTGGCGAAGGCGTTGCAGGCGCTGCGGCCTTACGCGAAGCGCAGGCTGGTCGTTGTGTTCGGCGCCGGCGGCGACCGCGATGCCGGCAAGCGTCCGATCATGGGTGAGATCGCCGCGGACAATGCCGACGGCGTCATCATCACCGACGACAATCCGCGCAGCGAGCAGCCCGAAGCGATCCGCGCCGCGATCCTCGCCACTGCGAAGGGCGCCCGCGAGATCGGCGACCGTGCCGCGGCGATCCGCGCCGCGATCGAGGAACTGGAAGAGGGCGATGCGCTGCTCATCGCCGGCAAGGGCCACGAGACCGGGCAGATCGTTGGCAGCGAGGTGCTGCCCTTCAGTGATCACGAGGCGGTTGCCGCCGCACTAGCGTCGAGGGTTGCATGAGCGCGCCAATATGGACGGTTGCGGAGGTGGCGCGGGCGCTGGGCGCTGCCGGATCATTCGCCGATACGCCGATCGACTTCGTGACGCAGGACAGCCGCCTGGTGAAGCCGGGCAGCCTGTTCGTTGCGCTCAGCGGCACGCCGAGCGGCGGCTTCATCTCGGCCTTCGCCAGCGCGCGCGACGGCTGGGAGTTCGCCGACAAGGCGGAAGCCTCGGGCGCGGTCGCGATGATCGTGCCGCACGAGATCGCGGGCATCCGCATCCCGCAGATCGTCGTGAAGGACACGCTGATCGACGGCCTCTGGGGCCTTGCGCGCGCCGCACGCGCGCGCTTCAAGGGGCCGGTGATCGGCCTCACCGGCAGCGCGGGCAAGACCAGCACAAAGGAATTTCTGGCGGCCTATCCGGGCGCCTATGCCAGCCCGTCGAGCTTCAACAATTTCTGGGGCGTGCCGCTGACGCTGTGCAATGCGCGGCCCGATGCCAGCCTCTGGGTCGTCGAGATGGGCATGAACCAGACAGGCGAGATCGCGCGGCTCAGCGAGTTGACGCGGCCGACCGTCGCGCTCGTCGTCAACGTCCAGCCGGTGCATCTGGAAAAGCTCGGCTCGCTCGAGGCCATCAGGCGCGAGAAGGTCTCGATCGCGCTCGGTCTGCAGGAGAATGGCGTGCTGGTGCTGCCCGCCGGGCTCAAGGCGTCCGAATGGAAGGGCAAGGTGGTGCGCTTCGGCGAGCATGCCGAGGTGTACGAGGTCACGCACGCGCCGCATGGCGAGAGCTGGCAGGTCGTCGCGATGATCGGCAAGAAGCAGATCGCCTTCAGCCTGACGCCGGGCGCGCCGCACCGCGTGCAGAATGCGCTCGCCGCGCTCGCTTCGATCCGCGCGGCGAATCTCGATGCCGCGACGCTGGCGATCAAGCTCGACCGCGTCGGCATCATGACCGGCCGCGGCGTCGAGCAGGCGGTCGGCGGCGTCACCGTGATCGACGACAGCTTCAACGGCAATCCGGCCAGCGTGGCTGCTGCGCTGCAAAGCCTGCAGGCGCGCAACGTGACTGGTGGCCGCCGCATTGCCGTGCTCGGCGATATGCTGGAACTGGGCGATGACGCACCGAGCTACCACACCGGCCTCACCAAGCATCTCGAAGGCATCGATGGCGTCTATTGCGTCGGGCCGCTGATGCGCCACCTCTACGACGTGCTGCCGGCCGGCAAGGGCCTTGGCTGGCACGACGATCCCGCCACGCTGAAGCCGGGCGAGGTCGCAAGCCTGCTGAGGGCAGGCGACGTCGTGGTTGTCAAGGGCAGCAAGAAGATGTTCTGGGTCAACAAGTTTGTGCCGGGCCTAGTGGCCGCCTTGCAGGCAAAGGCGTAAACTGCTTGGAAGGCGCTGTTCCCGAATCCCACCCTTTGCGGCGCGAAGCGTTTTCCCAGAGGTCGCCCGACCCCATGATGAAGACCAGCGAATGCGCGTGAGGCACGCTGAGGCCAAGATTAAAACCAAGGCCCGTGCGAAGGCGCCATAGGACCGACTGAATGTTTTACTGGCTGATCGAGCTTTCCAACACATTTCCGGGCTTCGGTGCCTTTCGCACCTTCCTGAACGTCTTCCGCTACATCACCTTCCGCACCGGCGGCGCGGTGGTCACCGGCGCGCTGTTCGTGTTCCTGTTCGGGCCCTGGATCATCGATCATTTGCGTATCCGCCAGGGCAAGGGCCAGCCGATCCGGACCGATGGACCGCAATCGCATCTCGCCAAGAAGGGCACGCCCACCATGGGCGGGCTGATGATCCTGTCCGGCCTCACGGTCGGCACGGTGCTGTGGGCCAACCCGCTCAATCCCTATGTCTGGATCGTGCTGGCGGTGACGCTCGGCTTCGGCTTCGTCGGCTTCTATGACGACTACCTCAAGGTGACCAAGCAGACCACGACCGGGTTTGGCAGCAAGCTTCGCCTGCTGATCGAGGCGGCCATCGCGCTGGTGGCCTGCTACGCGCTGGTGCGCCTGAACCGCGATCCCGCGTCCACCGCGCTGACGATTCCGTTCCTGAAGGACACCGTGCTGCATTTCGGCTGGTTCTTCGTCGTGTTCGGCGCCTTCGTCATCGTCGGCGCCGGCAATGCGGTGAACCTCACCGACGGTCTCGACGGCCTCGCCATCGTGCCCGTGATGATCGCGACCGCGAGCTTTGCGATGATCGCCTATCTCGCCGGCAACGCGGTGTTCGCCGACTACCTCCAGATCAAATATGTCGCCGGCACCGGCGAGCTCGCGGTGCTCTGCGGCGCGCTGCTGGGCGCCGGCCTCGGCTTCCTCTGGTTCAACGCGCCGCCGGCCTCGATCTTCATGGGCGACACCGGCTCGCTCGCGCTCGGTGGCATGCTCGGCGCCATCGCGGTCGCGGTGAAGCACGAGATCGTGCTCGCGGTGATCGGCGGCCTGTTCGTGCTGGAGGCGGTCTCGGTCATCGTGCAGGTGGTGTCGTTCAAGCTCACCGGGAAACGCATTTTCCGCATGGCGCCGATCCACCATCATTTCGAGCAGCTCGGCTGGACCGAGCCGCAGATCGTGATCCGGTTCTGGATCATCTCGGTGATGCTGGCGCTGGCCGGCCTCTCGACGCTGAAGCTGCGGTGATTATGGTCGCGGTGATTCATTTTTGCTGTCATTCCGGGGCTCGCGAAGCGAGAACCCGGAATCTCGAGATTCCGGGTTCGACGCTGACGCGTCGCCCCGGAATGACAGGGACCCAATCATGATCCCGGTCACCTCCTTCGCCGGCAAGACAGTCGCGGTATTCGGCCTCGGCGGCTCGGGGCTCGCGTCCTGTCACGCGCTGAAGGCCGGCGGCGCCGAGGTGATCGCCGCCGACGACAATGCGGAGAACGTCGCCAAGGCCGCGCAGGCCGGCTTCATCACCGCGGATTTGCGCGACGTCTCCTGGGCGAATTTCGCAGCGCTGGTGCTCGCGCCGGGCGTGCCGCTGACCCATCCGGTGCCGCACTGGAGCGTGCTGAAGGCGCGCGAGGCCGGCGTCGAAGTGATCGGCGACATCGAGCTGTTCTGCCGCGAGCGGCGGCGCCATGCGCCGGATGCGCCGTTCGTCGCCATCACCGGCACCAACGGCAAGTCGACCACGACGGCGCTGATCGCGCATCTCACCAAGGTCGCCGGCTACGACACCCAGATGGGCGGCAATATCGGCACCGCGATCCTGTCGCTGGAGCCGCCGCGCACGGGCCGCGTCCACGTCATCGAGATGTCGTCCTACCAGATCGACCTCACCCCCTCGCTCGACCCCTCCGTCGGCATCCTGCTCAATGTCAGCGAAGACCACATCGATCGTCATGGCACCATCGCGCACTACGCCGCGGTGAAGGAACGTCTCGTCGCCAGCGTGCAGGCGGGCGGCACCTCGATCGTCGGCGTCGATGACGGTTTTTGCCGCGACATCGCCGACCGGCTCGACCGCGCCGGCAAGAACGTGGTGCGCATTTCCGTCAAGAACCCGCTGGCGAGCGGCATCCATGTCGAGCACGGCACCATCGTGCGCACCGCCGGCGGCGCGCGCAGCGAGGTCGCCAGGCTCGGCGGCATCGGTTCGCTGCGCGGCCTGCACAACGCGCAGAACGCGGCCTGCGCCGCCGCCGCCGCGCTCGCAATGGGTATCAGCCTTGATGTGCTTCAGAGCGGCCTGCGCAGCTTTCCGGGCCTCGCGCATCGCATGGAGCAGGTCGGCCGCCGCGGCAGCGTGCTGTTCGTCAACGACTCCAAGGGCACCAATGCGGACGCCACCGCGCACGCGCTGTCGTCCTTTGCCGACATCTTCTGGATCGCCGGCGGCAAGCCGAAGGCCGGCGGTATCACAAGCCTCACGGGCTACTTCCCGCGCATCCGCAAGGCCTACCTGATCGGCGAGGCCGCGCCGGAGTTTTCCGGAACGCTGGGGACACAGGTGGCGCACGAGATCAGCCAGACCCTGGACATTGCGGTCGAGCACGCCGCGCGCGAAGCGGAAGCCTCGGGTCTCACCGACGCCGTCGTGCTGCTCTCACCCGCTTGCGCGTCCTTCGATCAGTACCGCAACTTCGAGATCCGCGGCACCAGGTTCCGCGAGCTGGTGCAGGCGCTGCCGGGTGTGAAGCCGGTGGTGTGAGGGCGCTCCTTCGCCGTACTCCGCTGTCATCGCCCGCGAAGGCGGGCGATCCAGTATTCCAGAGGCGGTGGTGATTGAACCGAGAGGCCGCGGCGTACTGGATGCCCCGGTCAAGCCGGGGCATGACAGCGAGTTGCGTGGCGGCGGCGGGGATCATCTCGAAACATCCGCGTTTCCTTAACCCCCCGGTAACCAACCTCGGCGACCAATGGACTGACCTCTGTCCGAAAGCGGCCGCCCATGCTCTCCCGTGAAGAACGCACCCCCTTTTCCGAGTGGTGGTGGACCGTCGACAAGCCGCTGATGGGCGCCATCCTGGCGCTGATGCTGACCGGCGTGATCCTGTCGCTGGCGGCGAGCCCGCCGGTTGCGACCCGCATCGGGCTCGATCCCTTCCATTTCTTCAGCCGGCACGTGATGTTCCTGGCGCCGTCCTGCCTGGTGCTGCTCGGCGTCTCCTTCCTGTCGCCGCGCGCGATCCGGCGAAGCGCGCTGCTCATCTTCGCGGTCAGCATCATCCTGATCGTGGTGACGCTCGCGATCGGCCCGGAAGTGAAGGGCTCGCGGCGCTGGATCACGCTGCTCGGCGTCAACATCCAGGCCTCCGAAATCGCAAAGCCATCGTTCGTGGTCATCGCCGCTTGGCTGTTCGCGGAATCGACCAGGCGGCCGGAGATGCCGGCGACCTCGATGGCGCTGGTGCTGCTGCTGATGCTGGTCTCGCTGCTGGTGATGGAGCCGGATTTCGGCCAGACCATGCTGGTCCTGATGGTGTGGGGCTCGCTGTTCTTCATCGCGGGCATGCGCATGATCTGGGTGTTCGGGCTCGCCGGCCTCGGCGCCGCCGGGCTGTTCAGCGCCTATCTGTTCGTCCCGCACGTCGCCGGCCGCATCAGGCGCTTCATGAATCCCGCCTCGGGCGACACCTTCCAGGTCGATACCGCCATGGAGGCCTTCTACAACGGCGGCTGGTTCGGGCTCGGACCGGGCGAGGGTATCGCCAAGCGCAGCCTGCCGGACAGTCATACCGACTTCGTGTTCGCCGTTGCCGCCGAAGAGTTCGGCATCATCCTGTGCCTTGCCATGCTGGCCCTGTTCGCCTTCGTCGTCATCCGCACGCTGTCGCGGGCCTACGCCAATGAGGACATGTTCTCGCGCTTTGCGGCCTCCGGCCTTGCGATCCTGTTCGGCGTGCAGGCGGCGATCAACATGTCGGTCAACCTCCAGCTCATCCCGGCGAAGGGCATGACGCTGCCCTTCATCTCCTATGGCGGCTCCTCGATCGTGTCGCTCGCCTATGGCGTCGGCATGATGCTGGCGCTGACGCGGCTGCGCCCGCGCACCGAGGTCGAGGCCAGCGGCCACGCCGAGGCGATGCGCAGCTACGCGTGACAGGTATCGTGTCCCGGACAAGCGAAGCGCAGAGCCGGGACCCAGAACGGTGTAACCATGGGCCCCGGTTCAGCAGCGCACCACGCTGCGAAGGGCAGCGCGCTGCGCTGCGCCCGGGGCACGCGCATCGTGTAGCCGGCTCGCAATGACCGAAAACTCCCTGTAAAACTCCCTCACCATGGACACCTCCCCCCTGATTCTTCTCGCCGCGGGCGGCACCGGCGGCCATCTGTTTCCGGCCGAGGCGCTCGGCGTCGAATTGATCCGGCGCGGCTTTCGCGTCCGTCTCGTCACGGACGAGCGGGCGCTGCGCTACAGCGGGCTGTTCAGCAAGGACATGATCGACGTCGTCTCGAGCGAGACTGCGCGCGGCCGCAATCCGTTCCAGCTCGCCTATGCCGGTCTCGCGCTCGCCGCCGGCACGCTGTCGGCTTATCGCCTGATCAAGCGATTGAAGCCCGTCGCCGTCGTCGGCTTCGGCGGCTATCCGACGTTGCCGCCGCTGGTCGCGGCAAAATTCGCCGGCGTGCCCGGCATCATCCATGACGCCAACGCGGTGCTCGGCCGCGCCAACCGGTTTCTGTCGAGCCGCGTCCGCGCCATCGCGACGTCGTTGCCGGGCGTGCTCGATCGCGACCCGGCACTATCAGGCAAGACCACGACCGTCGGCACGCCGATGCGACCGGCGATCCTCGCCTCAGCCGCCGTGGCCTATGCCGCGCCCGAGGCGAACGGCCCGCTGCGCCTGCTCGTCGTCGGCGGCAGCCAGGGGGCGCGTATCATGGCCGACATCGTGCCGGGCGCGATCGAGCGGCTCGAGCCTGCGCTGTGGGGCCGGCTCATCCTCACCCAGCAGGTGCGCGACGAGGACATGAATCGCGTGCGCGCGGTCTACGACAGGCTCAAGATCAACGCCGAGCTCGCGCCGTTCTTCACCGATCTGCCGGCGCGGCTCGCCTCCAACCATCTGGTGGTGTCGCGCTCCGGCGCCGGCACCGTCGCCGAGCTCGCCGCCATCGGCCGGCCGTCGATCCTGGTGCCGCTGCCGGGCTCGATCGACCAGGACCAGTTCGCCAATGCCGGCGTGCTGGCCAAGGTCGATGGCGCGATCCGCATTCCGCAGACCGAGTTCACCTCGGATCGGCTGGCTTCCGAAATCTCCGCCTTCGCCGCCGAGCCGGCGCGCCTTGCCGCCATGGCTGCGGCTGCGAAGGGGGCAGGGCGGCTCGATGCCGCCGAGCGGCTGGCCGATCTGGTGGTCAAAGTCGCGGGCCTTTAGCACTCGTCATTCCGGACGGGCCGCAAAGCGGACCGATCCGGAATCTCGAGATTCCGGGTTCGCTCGCGCTGCGAGCGCCCCGGAATGACGAAAAAGGGCCGACTTTTGAATGTTACTCGTCATGGCCGGGCTTGTCACACCAAGTCGGATTTATCCGACTTGGTACTTTCAAAAGAGACGGCACTCGGTATACCGAGTGCCTATGCATCCACGTCTTGCAAGAAAGACGCTAGGATTCGTGGATGCCCGGGACAAGCCCGGGCATGACGACGGAACGACGGGATAGAGCATGAGACTGCCGCGCGAGATCGGACCCATCCACTTCGTCGGGATCGGCGGGATCGGCATGAGCGGGATCGCCGAGGTGCTGGTCAATCTCGGCTACGCCGTGCAGGGCTCGGACGCCTCCGACAATTACAATCTCGACCGTCTGCGCAAGAAGGGCGCCAAGGTCTCGGTCGGCCACAAGGCGGAGAATGTCGACGGCGCCGAGGTCGTCGTCGTGTCCACCGCGATCAAGCGCGACAATCCGGAATTGATGGCGGCGCGCGAACGGCGCATCCCCGTGGTGCGCCGCGCCGAGATGCTGGCCGAACTGATGCGGCTGAAGAGCTGCGTCGCGATCGCCGGCACCCATGGCAAGACCACGACGACGACGATGGTTGCAACGCTGCTCGATGCCGGCGGGCTCGATCCCACCGTGATCAACGGCGGCATCATCAACGCCTACGGCTCCAACGCACGTCTCGGCGCCGGCGACTGGATGGTGGTGGAAGCCGACGAGAGCGACGGCACGTTCCTGAAACTGCCGACCGATGTCGCGATCGTCACCAATGTCGACCCCGAGCATCTCGATCACTTCAAGACCTTCGAGGCGGTGCAGGACGCGTTCCGTCATTTCGTCGAGAACCTGCCGTTCTACGGCTTTGCCGTGATGTGCATCGATCATCCCGTGGTGCAGAGTCTCGTCGGCAAGATCGAGGATCGCCGCATCATCACCTATGGCGAGAATCCGCAGGCCGATGCGCGACTGGTCGATCTCACCCCGACGGGCGGCGGATCGAAGTTCAAGGTCGCGTTCCGCGATCGCAAGACCGGCGCCGTGCACGAGATCGCCGATCTCATGCTGCCGATGCCGGGCCGGCACAACGCCTCGAATGCGACGGCCGCGATTGCCGTCGCACGCGAGCTCGGCGTTACCGACGATGCGATCCGCAAGGCGATCGCCGGCTTCGGCGGCGTCAAGCGCCGCTTCACCAAGACCGGCGAGTGGAACGGCGTCACCGTCATCGATGATTATGGCCATCATCCCGTGGAGATCGCAGCAGTGCTGAAGGCGGCGCGGGAATCCACCAACGGCAAGATCGTCGCCGTGGTGCAGCCGCACCGCTACACCCGCCTGCAATCGCTGTTCGAGGAATTCTGCACCTGCTTCAACGATGCGGACGCGGTTGTTGTCGCCGATGTCTATGCCGCCGGCGAAGCGCCGATCGAAGGCATCGACCGCGATCATTTCGTTGCCGGCCTGCGCGCCCATGGCCACCGCGAGGTGGTCCCGCTGCCGGCGGCGCCGGAGCTGGCGGGCATCGTCAAGGGGCTCGCGACATCGGGCGATCTCGTCGTGTGCCTGGGGGCCGGCAATATCACGCAATGGGCGTACGCGCTCCCTGGTGAATTGAAGGCGCTAGGATGAGGGTGCTCTGGCTGCAGCTACGAGATGTTCACGGTGGCTTCGGCATTACAGCTCGGGATTGGCAAGATGCGATGTATCTTCTGGCCGAAGCGCGGAAAGTTCTGAGGGGCCCACCAATCGAAGAATCGATGATCGAGAGCTGGACAGACGTGCAAAGCATCGACGAACTTGATCAACACCATGTTGTTCCAAATATGGGCATGATGCTTCATCGTGGTGTCTGGTTCCCAAACCTCCCGTACATCCAATGAGCTTCCCCGACATCACACCCGCACTCAAAGCCGCAATGCCGGGTCTGCGCGGCCGGCTGCTGGCCAACCAGTCGCTGGCCGAGCTGACCTGGTTTCGCGTCGGCGGTCCGGCGCAGGTGCTGTTCACGCCGTCGGACGAGGACGATCTCGCTTATTTCCTCGCGCGTCTCGCGTCCGACATCCCGGTCTATGTCGTCGGCGTCGGCTCCAACCTGATCGTGCGCGACGGCGGCATTGCGGGCGTGGTGATACGTCTGGCGCCGCGCGCCTTTGGCGAGGCGAGCGCGAGCGGTGATAGCGTCACCGCAGGCGCGGCTGCGCTCGACAAGCGCGTGGCGGAGGTGGCGGCATCGGCCAATATCGGCGGGCTCGAATTCTATTTCGGTATTCCCGGCACGATCGGCGGTGCGCTGCGCATGAATGCGGGCGCCAATGGCGGCGAGACCAAGGACGTGCTGATCGAGGCGCGAGGCGTCGGGCGCGATGGCACGAAGCACGTCTTCGCCAATGCCGACATGAAGTTCGTCTATCGCAACAGCGGCGTCGACCCCTCCGTCATCTTCACGTCTGCGCGCTTTCGCGGTGAGGTCAAGGATGCGGACGCGATCCGCGCGCGCATGGCGGAGGTGCAGAGCCATCGCGAGACCGCGCAGCCGATCCGCGAAAAGACCGGCGGATCGACCTTCAAGAATCCGCCCGGCCATTCCGCCTGGAAGCTGGTGGACGCCGCCGGCTGCCGCGGATTGCGCGTCGGCGGCGCGCAGGTCTCGGAGATGCACTGCAATTTCCTGATCAACACGGGCGATGCCACCGCGCACGACATCGAGACGCTGGGCGAGACCGTGCGCGAGCGCGTGAAGGCCAATTCCGGAATTGAGCTGCACTGGGAAATCAAGCGGATCGGGGTTTCATGATCACCGTCATTCCGGGGCTCGCGAAGCGAGAGCCCGGAATCCATAACCACGATCGGGAGTATGGATTCCGGGCCTGCGCCTTGCGGCGCATCCCGGAATGACGACTGGATAGGTAACGGAAGACATGCGCATCACCATCCTCTTCGGCGGCTCCAACCGGGAGCGTCTTGTCTCGGTTGCCTCGGCCCAGGCGCTGCATCAGGCGCTGCCCGAGGCCGATCTCTGGTGGTGGGACGTCGAGGACAAGGTGCATGTGGTGCAGTCGAAGCAGCTGCTCGAACATGCCCGTCCGTTCGAGGACGAGTTCAAGCCCGGCACATCAGGCATTGCGCTGGCGCAGGCGCTCGACCAGGCCAAGGCGGAAGATCGCGTGCTGGTGCTCGGCCTGCATGGCGGACGTGCCGAGAACGGCGAACTGCAGGTGATGTGCGAGGCGCGCGGCGTGCCGTTCACCGGCTCGGGCTCGGCCTCCTCGCATCTGGCCTTCGACAAGATCGCAGCGAAGCGCTTCGCTGCGTTCGGCGGCGTGACGCCGCCGGCAAACATTGCACTGGACGATATCGACGAGGCCTTCGCCGAATACGGCCGGCTGATCGCAAAGCCGGCGCGGGACGGCTCGAGCTACGGCCTCATCTTCGTCAACGCCAGGCAGGACCTCGTCGCCGTCCGCAATGCCGCGAAGCACGAGGAGTATGTGATCGAACCCTATATCGCCGGCATCGAGGCAACCTGCGGCGTGCTGGAGCGCACCGACGGCTCGATCGTCTCGCTGCCGCCGATCGAGATCATTCCGGGCGAGGGCAATTTCGACTACGCCGCAAAATACCTTCTGAAATCGACCCAGGAGATCTGCCCCGGCCGTTTCACGCCCGAGATCACCGCCGCGCTCAAGGAGCAGGCGATGCTGGCGCACCGGGCGATGTCCTGCACCGGCTATTCCCGTTCGGACTTCATCGTCTCGGCCAAGGGGCTCGTCTATCTCGAAACCAACACGCTCCCCGGGCTGACCAAGTCCTCGCTCTACCCCAAGGCGCTGAAGGCCGAGGGCATCGCGTTCGTCGACTTCCTGCACGGCCTGGTCGAGCTCGCCGGGCGGGGTGCGCGGAAATAGTTAGGACTGGTTAACGGCCAAACGGGCGAAACGGCCCGCTTTGGGCCCCTAATCCGGTAAAATGCCGGATATCGCGGCATAAATACCTCACAGGGCTGGGCAAAAAGCGTCCGGCGTTAACGAAGTTTACCTTTTGTTTACCAGGACATCCGAAGGTTAACGCTGGCGGCGCATATGGCGCTTTGGCTGCCGGCGCGTGAGCTGTTGCGGGTGAGGTCACCTCCAGCGAACGCTTTGATGGGAGAGGCTTCGTCTGCTGATCCGGCCCGGCAAGTCCGAGACGTCATGTTCGCCAGGACCCGCGCGATGTCGCGGGCAAACTGTTGACGAGCTCGTGCAATGGATGGTGCAGGAAGCCTCACCCGGTCGCTTCTGAGATCGCTGAGGCCCCAAGCTGATCTGAAGGCGGCCGCTATCGGAGCGGTCGTGCTTCTGCGCGAGTGGGTGCAGGACAAGCGCGTCGAGGTCCGCACTGCCGCCAAGGACAAGATCAAGGCCAAGGCCGTGGTCGAACGCGAGCCGCCGCCGCGCGTGGTCGCGCTGGTCGAGCGCTATCTGCCGCGCCGGGTCGGGATCAGCATGACCGTGCTGCTGCTGATCGGGAGCTGCGGCTTCGGCATCGTCAAGGGCGGCCATCTCCAGGATTTCGTCACGGCGGTCAGCGACGCCCGCAACGCGATGGCCAATTCCGCCGGCTTCCGCATCACCTCCGTCGTGATCAACGGCCGCAAGCAGCTCACCCAGGACGAGATCCTCGCGATCGGCGGCGTCAGCGGCCGTTCCTCGCTCCTGTTCCTCGACGCCGACGCCGTGCGCGACAAGCTCAAGGCCAATCCCTGGATCGCGGATGCGACCGTGCTGAAGCTCTACCCGGGCCAGCTCATGATCGAGCTCACCGAGCGCAAGGCGTTCGCGCTGTGGCAGGAGGCCGGCCGCCTCTCCGTCATCGCCGACGACGGCGCGGTGCTCGAGCCCTATGTCTCGCGCCGGTTCCTGGCGCTGCCGCTCGTGGTCGGCAAGGGCGCCGACACGCAGGCCCGTGATTTCCTCGCGCTGCTGGCGCGCTATCCGCAGGTCAACTCGATCACCAAGGCCGCGATCTATGTCGGCGAGCGGCGCTGGAACCTGAGGCTCAAGGACGGCCTCGACATCCGCCTGCCCGAGCAGGACGTCGGCAACGCGCTTGCGATGCTGTCCAGGCTCGACAAGGAAGACAAGCTGTTCTCCCGCGACATCGTCGCCGTCGACATGCGCCTGCCCGATCGCCTGGTGGTGCAGCTGTCCGAGGACGCCGCCAAGGCGCGCGAAGACCAGTTCAAGGACAAGAAGAAAAAGAAGGCCGGGGACGCTGCATGACCGGTCTCGATCGCACCCAGACGCCGAAGACGCGCCAGATGCCGCACAAGCGCGGCGGCATCGTCGCCTGCCTCGACATCGGCACCAGCAAGATCGCCTGCATGATCGCGCGGCTGAAGCCGTCGGCGCCGAGCGATGCGTTGCGCGGCCGCACCCACGCGGTGGAACTGATCGGCTACAGCCAGATCCAGTCGCGCGGCATGAAGGCCGGCGCGGTGGTCGATCTCGGCGAATGCGAGCAGGCGGTGCGCCAGGCCGTCGGGCTTGCGGAGAAGATGGCCAAGGTGCGGGTCGAGTCCGTGCTGCTCTCGGTCTCCGGCGGCCGGCTCTCCGGCCAGCTGGTCGAAGCCGCCGCCGACATCCGCGGCGGCGCCGTGACCCCGGCCGACGTCAGCCGCGTCACCTCCACCGGCATGCGCCACGCCACCGGCGAGGGCCGCACCGTTCTGCACGCGCTGCCGGTCGGCTACACGCTCGACGGCGTCAAGGGCATCCGCGATCCCCGCGGCATGGTCGCGCATCAGTTCGGTGTCGACATGAACGTCGTCACCTGTGACGCCACCGTGGCGCGGAACCTGATGCTCGCGGTGGAGCGCTGCCACATCAATGTCGAAGCCATGGCGGCGAGCCCCTATGTCGCCGGCCTGTCGGTGCTGACCGACGACGAGGCCGATCTCGGCGCTGCCGTCGTCGAGATGGGCGCCGGCACCACCACGATCGCGGTCTATGCCGGCGGCCGCTTCGTGCACGCGGCGGGTTTTGCTGTCGGCGGGCAACACATCACGATGGATCTCGCGCGCGGACTCTCCGCGACCATTGCCGATGCCGAGCGAATCAAGACGTTATACGGGACCGTCATCACCGGCGGATCGGACTCGCGTGAGCTGATGTCTGTGCCGACAGCCGGTGACGAGCAGGATCTGCCGCAGATCGTCTCCCGCGCCACCATCGCCAACATCGTCAAGCACCGTGCCGAGGAAATCTTCGAAATGGTCCGGGACCGGCTCAAGGATTCGCCCTTCGCGTCAGAGCCCAACGGCCGCGTCGTGCTCTCGGGCGGCGCCTCGCAGCTGACCGGCCTCGTCGAACTCGGAACCCAGATTCTCGGCCGGCCCGTGCGGGTCGGACGTCCGCTCGGCTTCGGCCGGCTGCCCAACGAGGCGAAGAACGCCGCGTTCGCGGTGCCGGCCGGACTCCTCGTCTACCCGCAATATGTTCACCAGGAACATGTCGAACCGCGGCATACGCGGCAGCAGGTCAGGACAGGGACCGGCGGTTATTTCGGAAAGGTTGGACGATGGCTACGCGAGGGCTTCTGATGACTCCTTTCCGTAATTCCCGATTTTCACCAACTCCCGCGGCCGCCGGCCGGGGCGAACCCACGCGCGCGTGATCGAGAGGCAAACATGACCATCAGCATCAATGTTCCTGATATTCACGAACTGAAGCCCCGGATCACCGTGTTCGGCGTCGGCGGCGCCGGTGGCAACGCCGTCAACAACATGATCACGGCGGGCCTCCAGGGCGTCGACTTCGTGGTCGCCAACACCGACGCGCAGGCGCTGACGATGTCGAAGGCGCAGCGCATCGTGCAGATGGGCACGGCGGTCACGCAAGGCCTCGGCGCCGGCTCGCAGCCGAACGTCGGCGCCGCGGCGGCGGAAGAGGTGATCGACGAGCTGCGCGACCATCTCTCGGGCGCCAACATGGTGTTCGTCACCGCCGGCATGGGCGGCGGCACCGGCACCGGTGCTGCTCCCGTCATCGCCAAGACCGCGCGCGACATGGGCATCCTCACCGTCGGCGTCGTGACCAAGCCGTTCCACTTCGAGGGCGCCCGCCGCATGCGCACTGCCGAATCCGGCATCGCCGAGCTGCACAAGGTGGTCGATACGCTGCTGATCATCCCGAACCAGAACCTGTTCCGGGTCGCCAACGAGAAGACCACCTTCGCCGACGCCTTCGCGATGGCCGACCAGGTGCTCTACTCGGGCGTCGCCTGCATCACCGACCTGATGGTCAAGGAAGGCCTGATCAACCTCGACTTCGCCGACGTCCGCGCCGTCATGCGCGAAATGGGCAAGGCGATGATGGGCACGGGCGAGGCCTCCGGCGACAAGCGCGCGCTGACCGCCGCTGAAGCTGCGATCGCCAACCCGCTGATCGACGACAGCTCGATGAAGGGTGCCAAGGGCCTTCTCATCTCCATCACCGGCGGCAAGGACCTCACGCTGTTCGAGGTCGACGAAGCCGCGACCCGCATCCGCGAGGAGGTCGACCAGGACGCCAACATCATCGTCGGTGCCACCTTCGACGAAGCGCTCGATGGCCTGATCCGCGTTTCCGTCGTCGCCACCGGCATCGAGCAGGCCACGATCGCCCGCAACAGCCAGGCCACCAGCGCTCCGGTTGCGAACGCAGCGCCGCAGGTGCACCAGGCTCCCGCAGCTCCGGCCGCCGTGGCCGAGAGCCGTCTCGCCGACCTGACCGCGCGTCTGCGTGCCGACAACCAGCGCCTGGCCGAACGTGCCCAGAAGCTGGAAACGCAGGGCCCGGCGTCCGCCTCCGCGCCGGCCGCGGCCGCGCCGATGGCGCCGCGAGCGAATGTCGAGCGCGCTGCGCTCGCCGCCATCGCGGCTGCCGTTGCCGACGTCCCGCAGGCGCCCGCGCCGATGCAGACCTACGGCGACGTCACCGTGCGCCCGATCGCGCAGAAGCCGACCTTGTTCCCGGAGCCCGACATGGCCCCGGTCGCGATGCAGGAGCCGATGACGCCCGAAAACTTCATCCCGCCGCAGGCCGAGCGTGCGCCGGTGCGTGCGCCGCGGATGCCGCGCCTCGATGAACTGCCGATGCCGGCCCAAGCCGAGATTCGTCAGGCCCGCGGCGAGGTTGAAGAAGAGACCCCGCAGAAGAGCCGCCTGTCGCTGCTCCAGCGCCTCGCCAATGTCGGCCTTGGCCGCCGCGACGAGGAGAGTGAGCCGCCGGTTGCCGCCCGCACCACGGGTCCGGCGATGCCGCCGCTGCCGGACCGCCGTCCGCAGAAGAGCGTGGCGCAGCAGATCGCAGCCAGCGAGCCGGTATCGGAGTATGCCCGCCGTCCCGCGCCGCAGGGCCTCGACATGCATGGCCGTTCCGCACCTGTTGCGCCGGCGCCACAGGGAGACGACCATCTTGATATCCCGGCCTTCCTGCGGCGGCAGGCGACCTGAGGATTGTTACAATAAGGCAGACGAAAAAAGGTCCCGGCAGGAAGCCTGCCGGGACCTTTCCTTTTTGACCGGGCATGCCTGGGCTGCATAGCCAAGCAACTGATTTTAAATCATTAATTACGTATTCGGTGGTTCAGTGAAACCGCCGGCCGCGGCCCAAAACCTCGGCGCAATTTGGTTAAGCCTTGGCGCGAATACGGCAGGTTTGGGGTAACAATCGGTAAAAAAGCGTGAGTTGGCGCTGTTTGGGGCTGTGACTATGGTTTGTCGTGACTTGGGGATACGGATTCGGACGGCGGGCTTTGCCGGTCGGGTTGAGTATAAGTCGCAGTGGGTCGTAGTGGGGCGGGTTCCTGATGAAATTTAGCCGGCAAACAACGCTTTGTGCGCAAGCCACCGTGGTCGGCGTCGGCGTTCATTCCGGTCTTCCCGTCAACCTCACGCTTGGACCTGCGCCCGTCGATGCAGGTTTTGTTTTTGTCCGCACCGGCCTTGAAGGAAGTGACCGCGAAGTTCAGGCGACCGCCGAACAGGTGATCGCGACCGACCTCGCCACCGTCCTCGGCGATCGCAACGGTCCGCTGGTCTCCACCGCCGAGCACGTGCTTGCTGCGTTGCGGGGCATGGGCGTTGACAACGCCACGATCGAGATCGACGGGCCGGAAGTGCCGATCATGGACGGCAGCGCCGCGGCCTTCATTGCGGCGATCGACCAGGCCGGTATCGTCACCCAGCCGGCACAGCGCCGCTTCATCCAGGTTTTGAAGCCGGTCTCGGTCAAGATCGGCGACTCCTTCGGCGAGATCCGGCCCCACGCCAACGGGTTCCGCGTCGAGGTCGAGATCGACTTCACCAATCCCGTCATTGGCCGGCAGAGCTACGCCTTCGACCTCAGCCCGGAACGCTTCCGCCGCGAAGTCGGCCGCGCCCGGACTTTCGGCCTGATGTGCGACGTCGCCCGGCTCTGGGGTGCGGGTTACGCGCTCGGCGCCTCCTTCGACAACACCGTCGTGTTCGACGACGAGCGGCTGCTCAACACTGAGGGCCTGCGCTACGCTGACGAATGTGCGCGCCACAAGGTGCTGGACGTGATCGGCGACCTCGCGCTGGCCGGCCTGCCGCTGCTTGGCGCCTACCGCTCGGTGCGCGGCGGCCACAAGCTCAACCACGCCGTCCTGACCGCGCTGCTTGCCGACCGTTCCGCTTGGCGGGTGGTCGAGGGCGAGGCGGTGCGCCGCACCACGCGTCCCGTGGTCGAAACCGGTCGCGGTATCGTCGGCGGCCGGATCGCCGCGGCCTACGGGCCGGACGTGTCCTGAAGAGACCTGTGGCCGCGGGCATCTGCGGCGGCTGTCCCCGGGAAACTCCTGGTAACCATGATCGGCTAGCATTGCGGCACGTTCGCCTTAATCCGGGCGAAATGCCTGCCCATACGGTAAGTTAACGATCGTTTTTCGGATACATCGGCGTGGTCGCATGGCAGGCACCACGGCTACATTTCGCGCCCATGACGAGGTTCGTGGGCTGGCGGGCACCGCATCACAGGGCGTCAGGGCTTAAACTCATGTCGGCACAGCGTATGACGCGCGGATATCTCTTGATCTCGCCTCTCGCCCGCGGGCTGCTTCAGGCCGCTGCCTTCATCATGCTCGCGCTGCCGCTGGCGGGCTGCGGCACCGGCGCGCTCTGGGACAAGTTCACCGCCAAGGACGACACCTTCGTCGAGGAGCCCGCCGACAAAATCTACAATGAGGGCCTGTACCTCATGAACGAGAAGAAGGACATGAAGGCGGCGAACAAGAAGTTCGAAGAGGTCGACCGCCAGCATCCTTATTCCGACTGGGCCCGCAAGTCGCTGCTGATGTCGGCCTATGCGTCCTACCAGGGCGGCGACTATGACAGCTGCATCGGCGCCGCCACCCGCTATGTCACGCTGCATCCCGGCAGCCCGGACGCGGCCTACGCGCAGTACCTGATCGCCGCCTCGCATTACGACCAGATTCCGGACATCAGCCGCGACCAGACCCGCACCGAGAAGGCGATCGCCTCGCTGGAAGAGGTGGTCCGCAAATATCCGACGTCCGAATACGCGACCTCCGCCAAGGCCAAGATCGAGGGCGCGCGCGACCAGCTCGCCGGCCGGGAAATGAACGTCGGCCGCTATTACGCGCAGAAGCGCGACTACACGGCCGCGATCAACCGCTACAAGGCCGTGGTCACGCAGTACCAGACCACGCGCCACGTCGAGGAAGCGCTCTACCGGCTCACCGAGGCCTATATGGCGATCGGCATCGTCGGCGAGGCGCAAACGGCGGCGGCCGTACTTGGCCACAATTTTCCTGACAGCCGCTGGTACAAGGACGCCTATAATCTTGTAAAATCCGGCGGTCTCGAGCCGAGCGAGAATCAGGGGTCCTGGATCAGCAAGACCTTCAAGAAGATGGGTCTCGGCTAGGAAATTTGGTTCCATGCTGGCGCGACTGTCGATCCGTGACATCGTCCTGATCGAACGGCTCGATATCGAATTCGCCACCGGCCTTGCGGTTTTGACTGGCGAGACCGGTGCGGGCAAATCCATCCTCCTCGATGCCTTTGCGCTGGCGCTCGGCGGCCGCGGTGACGCCGGCCTCGTGCGCCACGGCGCGGAGCAGGGGCAGGTCACGGCCGTCTTCGATATCCCCAAGAATCACCCCGCGACGAAGATCCTCGCCGAGAATGGCCTCGACGACACCGGCGAGATGATTCTCCGCCGCGTCCAGCTCGCCGATGGCCGCACCCGCGCCTTCATCAACGACCAGTCGATCAGCGTGCAGACGCTGAAGGCGGTCGGCGCCGCCCTGGTCGAGATCCACGGCCAGCATGATGAGCGTGCGCTGGTCGATGCCGCCACTCACCGCCGCCTGCTCGATGCCTTTGCCGGCCTCGAGAAGGACGTTGCAGTCGTTGAGTCGCTCTGGGAGGCACGCCGCACCGCCAACACCGAGCTGGAGGAGCATCGCGCCGGCATGGAGCGGGCCGCGCGCGAGGCCGACTATCTGCGCCACGCCTCCGACGAGCTGAAGCAGCTCGCCCCCAAGGACGGCGAGGAGACCGCGCTGGCGTCCCGCCGGACCACGATGATGCAGGGCGAGAAGATCGCCTCCGACCTGCGCGAGGCGCAGGAGGCCGTCGGCGGCAATCACTCGCCGGTCGCGGCGCTGTCCGCCGCGGTGCGCCGGCTGGAGCGCCGCGGCGTCAATTCGCCGGCGCTGGTCGAGCCCGCGGTCAAGGCGATCGACGCCGCGATCAACGCGCTGGAGGAAGCCGACCAGCATCTTCTGGCCGCGCTCGCCGCAACCGATTTCGATCCGGCCGAGCTCGAACGCATCGAGGAACGCCTGTTCGCCCTGCGCGCCGCCTCGCGCAAATATTCGACGCCGGTCGACGGGCTCGCCGCGCTCGCCGCCAGATACGCCGCCGACGTCGTGCTGATCGATGCCGGCGCCTCGCGGCTGAAGAAGCTGGAGCAGGCTGCGATCGAGGCCGATGCGCGTTATGCCGCTGCCGCGAAGAAACTGTCGATGGCGCGGCAGAAATCGGCCGAGAAGCTCAACAAGTCCGTCAATGCCGAGCTCGCCCCGCTCAAGCTCGAGCGCGCGAAATTCATGACCCAGGTCGAAACCGACGAGGCCGCGCCGGGGCCGCAAGGCATCGATCGCGTCGAGTTCTGGGTGCAGACCAATCCGGGCACCAAGCCGGGCCCGCTGATGAAGGTCGCCTCCGGCGGCGAGCTGTCGCGCTTTCTCCTGGCGCTCAAGGTCGTGCTGTCCGACCGCGGCTCGGCGCCGACCCTCGTGTTCGACGAGATCGACACCGGCGTCGGCGGCGCAGTGGCCGACGCCATCGGGGGGCGCCTGGCGCGGCTTGCCGGCAAGGTGCAGGTGATGGCCGTGACCCACGCCCCGCAGGTCGCCGCGCGGGCCGGCCAGCATTTGCTCATCTCCAAGGACGCCCTCGACAAGGGCAAGCGCGTCGCCACCCGGGTCAATGCGCTGGCCGCCGACCACCGCCGCGAGGAGATCGCGCGCATGCTCGCCGGCGCCGAGATCACCGCCGAGGCGAGGGCGGCCGCGGACCGACTGCTCAAGGCGGCGACGGCTTAAGCCTCGTGTCCCGGACGCGGCGCAGCGCGCCGCGAGCCGGGACCCAGAATGCCGCCGCATGGGCCCCGGCTCTGTAGTGCACCGGTGAAGGAGCGCTACACTGCGTCCGGGGAACAAGACCTCCGCCCATCTTTACCCTCCCGCCCGCTCCGTCGTATCCAAGCACCATGGCAAGAGCAGCAAAATCCAAACCGCTCCGTGACGTCGCCGAGCTCACCAAGGCGCAGGCCAAGGTCGAGCTCATGCGGCTCGCGCTCGAGCTCGAAGAGCATGACAAGCGCTACTATCAGGATGACGCGCCCACCGTCACCGACGCCGAATACGACGCGTTGCGCCAGCGCTTCAACGCGATCGAAAAACGCTTTCCGGAATTCGTCAGCTCGGAATCGCCCTCGCAGAAGGTCGGCGCGGCGCCGTCAGGCCGCTTCAGGAAGGTGCGGCATTCCCTTCCCATGCTGTCGCTCGACAACGCCTTTGCCGAAGAGGACGTGCGCGACTTCGTCGGCCGCATCGTGCGCTTCCTGAAGCTCGACGACGACAAGATCGACTTCTCCGCCGAGCCGAAGATCGACGGTCTCTCGATGTCGCTGCGCTATGAGGGCGGCGAGCTCGTCACCGCCGCGACGCGCGGTGACGGCGCGGAGGGCGAGGACGTCACCGCCAACATCCGCACGCTCGAAGACGTCCCGCAAAAGCTCAAGGGCCGCAATATTCCCGACATCTGCGAGGTGCGCGGCGAGGTCTACATGACCAAGAAGGCCTTCCTCGCGCTCAACGAGCGGCAGAAGGCCGAAGGCAGCACCATCTTCGCCAATCCGCGCAACTCGGCCGCCGGCTCGCTCCGCCAGAAGGATCCGACCATCACCGCCTCGCGCCCCCTGGGCTTCTTCGCCTACGCCTGGGGCGAGATGAGCGCGATGCCGGAGGCGACGCAGAGCGGCATGATCCACTGGTTCGAGCGCTGCGGCTTCAAGACCAATCCGCTGACCAGGCTGTGTCACTCGGTCGAGGAGCTGATCGCGTTCCATCAGAGGATCGAGGAAGAGCGCGCCGAGCTCGACTACGACATCGACGGCGTCGTCTACAAGGTCGACCGCATCGACTGGCAGGAGCGGCTCGGTTTCGTCTCGCGCACGCCGCGCTGGGGCATCGCGCACAAATTCCTGGCCGAGCGCGCCATGACGGTGCTGCGCGACATCGAGATCCAGGTCGGCCGCACCGGCTCGTTCACGCCGGTCGGCAAGCTCGAGCCGGTCGGCGTCGGCGGCGTGATCGTGCAGAACGTCACGCTGCACAACGAGGATTACATCAAGGGCATCGGCAACAAGGGCGAGGTGCTGCGCGAGGGCCGCGACATCAGGATCGGCGACACCGTCGTGATCCAGCGCGCCGGCGACGTCATCCCGCAGGTGGTCGACGTCGTCCTCGACAAGCGGCCGAAGAGTGCCAAGGAATTCCACTTCCCCAGGAAGTGCCCGTGCCCGCTGCACACCGACGTCACGCGCGAGGAGACGGCCGCCGGCGAAGAGGGCTCGCGCGCCCGCTGCACCGGCGAGTTCGCCTGCCCCTATCAGAAGATCGAGCACCTCAAACTGTTCGTGTCGCGACGCGCCTTCGACATCGACGGCCTCGGCGAGAAGCAGCTCCAGTACTTCTTCGACGAAGGTTTTGTGAAGGAGCCCGCCGATATCTTCACGCTGGAGAAGCGCAACGCGAAACTCAAGCTCGAGGAGATCGAGGGCTACGGCGCCACCTCCGTGCGCAACCTCTTCGCCGCGATCGAGAGCCGGCGCAGAATCGCGCTGGAGCGTTTCGTCTATGCGCTCGGCATGCGCCATGTCGGCGAAACCACCGCGCTGGCGCTGGCGCGCGGCTACGGCTCCTGGGAGGCGTTCCACGACGCCTGCCTCAAGGTCGCCAAGGGCGACGAGGAGGCGATGGCGGACATGGATGCGCTCGACCAGATCGGCGACACCGTGATCAAGAGCATCGCCGACTATTTCGGCGAGAGCCACAACCGCGGCATCGTCGAGCGCCTGACCAGGGAAGTCGAGATCGTCGACGCCGAGAAGCCGAAGAGCAACTCGGCCGTCGCCGGCAAGACCGTTGTGTTCACGGGTTCGCTGGAGAAGATGACGCGCGATGAAGCCAAGGCCACCGCCGAGCGTCTAGGGGCGAAGGTGTCGGGCTCGGTGTCGAAGAAGACCGATCTCGTCGTCGCCGGCCCCGGCGCTGGCTCGAAGCTCGCTGAGGCCAACAAGCACGGCGTCAAGGTGTTGACCGAAGACGAGTGGCTGAAGCTGATCGGGGAGTGAGGTGGGCGCCTTATCCTCCTGCTCCGCTGTCATCGCCCGCGCAGGCGGGCGATCCAGTACGCCGCGGCCTCTCCGTATCCCTGCACCGTCTCTGGAATACTGGATCCCCCGCCTTCGCGGGGGATGACACCGAGGGTGTTGCAACGGCAGTCGCTCACCGCGACAGCTCTTCCTCCTCCGCCTGCTCGATCAGCGTCTCGCTCACCACGATCTCGCGGCGGGGGACGACGAAGATCATCATGCAGGCGCAGAGCAGCGAGATCGCGAGCACCGCGGAGGTCAGCGGCAGCGTCGTCGAGGAGTGGCCGCCGAGATAGGCGCCGAATTGCGACATCAGCGCGCCGATGCCCTGCTGGAGGAAGCCCATCGCGCCGGACGCGGTGCCGGCCGCTTCAGGGCGGATGCTGATCGCACCCGCGGCGGAATTCGCCATCACGAAGGCATTGCCGGCCATCACGATCATCTGCGTGCCGAACAGCCAGGCGGGCGCTTCATTCCAGCCGGCAAAACTCCAGAACAGGTTCAAAAGGCTGCCGCCGAGCTGAAGGCCGAGCCCGAACCAGATCAGCTTTTCCAGCGCGTGGCGCGGCGCAAAGCGCACGCAGAGCAGATTGCCGACGAGATAGGCAAAGCCTGACGTCGCAAACCAGGCGCCGTATTCGGCACTGCTGCGGCCCATCTGCGTCACCACGATGTAGGGGCCGCCGCCGGCGAAGGTGAAGATGATCTGCGAGGCCAGCACCTGGCACATCACGTAGCCGACGAAGGCGCGGTTCCTGATCAGGGTGCCGATGTCGGCGCGAAAGCCGCTGCCGGCGGCGCGGCTGCGGCGCGTTTCCGGCAGCGCCACGGCGATGCCGACGGCGACCGCAACTGCGCCGATGGTGATGGCGTAGAAGATCGCGCGCCAGCCGAACGCGGTCTCGATCAGGCCGCCGGTGAGCGGCGAGAGCATCTGTCCGATCATCAGGGCCGCGACGACGAGGCTGATCATGGAGGCGACGCGCTGGCGCTCGTAGATGTCGCGGATGATGGCGCGGCTCACCACCATGCCGGTGGCGCCGCCGAGCGCCTGGAAGAAGCGCGCGGCGATCAGTTGCGGCAGGTTCTGTGCGAAGATGCAGGCAACGCTCGCCGCCACCATCAGCGCGAGCCCTGCGAGCAGCACCGGGCGCCGCCCGAACTTGTCCGACAGCGGCCCCATGATCAGCTGCGAGCAGGCGATGCCGACCATGAAGAGCGACACCGTCATCTGCGCGACCGAGATGTCGCTGCCGAAGTTCGTCGCCAGCACCGGGAGCGCCGGAACCAGCATGTAGAGCGAGATCGGCGCAATGCCGGTCATGACGACGAGCAGCAGCAGCACCACGCGCGAGGTCGCGATGGTCTTCATTGCCGCTTCCGGCGGCTTGCTGATCATGCCGTGCATGCGTGTCCGTCTCTGACAGGTTCGAATCGGACTGTAGCTTGCTCGCGCAGGACCGATATCGGCGTTTCGGAATGCGGCTATACGGATTCCGGGACGGTTATGATGTGGGCGCGATGGCGACCGATTGGGTGCGCGTCTCGTGCCACGTCTCCACCGTCATTCCCCGCGAAGGCGGGGAATCCAGTATTCCAGAGACGGAAGTGGGATACGGAGACGCTGCGGCGTACTGGATGCCCCGCCTGCGCGGGGCATGACAGTTGTTGTGGGGAAGCAGCGTTGCACAAATCGCGTAGTGCTATGCGCTGCACTCTGAATGACGACCTTACGCCTTCAGCTCCGCCGTCGCCTGATCGAGCCACGCTTTCGTTGTCTCGTCCAGCGCCGGCCCTACCGCGGCCCTTACACGCGCGTGGTAGGCATTGAGCCAGTCGAGCTCGTCGCGGCTCAGCATGGCGACATCGATCAGCCGGCGGTCGATCGGCGCCAGGGTCAGCGTCTCGAACGCGTTCATCGGCTTCTCGGCGCCCTTGATGTCGGCGGCGACCACGAGCTCGAGGTTCTCGATGCGGATGCCGAAACCGTCGGTCTTGTAGTAGCCGGGCTCGTTGGAGAGGATCATGCCGCGTTTCAGCGGCGTGGTGCCGAGCTTCGAGATCCGCGCCGGCCCTTCATGGACGCTCAGATAGCTGCCGACGCCATGGCCGGTGCCGTGCTCGAAATCGACGCCGGCGGCCCAGAGATATTGCCGCGCCAGCGTGTCGAGCTGAGCGCCATTGGTGCCGTCGGGGAAGATCGCGCGCGCGATCGCGATATGGCCGCGCAGCACGCGGGTGAAGCGGTCGCGCATCTCGCCCGTGGGCTCGCCGACCGCCATGGTGCGCGTCACGTCGGTGGTGCCGTCTTCATATTGCGCACCGGAATCGATCAGCAGCAGGTCGCCGGGCGCGATGCGCCGGTTGCTCTTGCGGGTGACGCGGTAGTGCACGATGGCGCCGTTCGGGCCGGTGCCCGATATGGTCGGAAACGACACGTCCTTCAGCGCGCCGGTGTCGCGGCGGAACGTCTCCAGCGCTTCCACCGCGTCGATCTCGGTGAGCTTGCCGCTGGGCGCTTCGCGATCGATGAAGGCGAGGAAGCGCGCCAGCGCCACGGCATCGCGGCGATGCGCCGTCTGCGTGCCCTTGATCTCGGTCGCGTTCTTGACCGCCTTGAGCAGCGCAATCGGATCGCTGCCGCGCACAGGCTTGCCGCCGGCGCCGGCGATCAGCCGGCTCAGCGCATCGGCCGCGGTGGCATTGTCGAGCGCGATCGCGGCGCCGCTCTTGGCCAGCGCCATCAGCGTCGGCGCCATCGCATCGGGCTCGCGCACGTCGGCCGACTGCTCGAGATGGTCGCGCGTCAGGTTGGAGAGCTTGCGGTGGTCGATGAAGATGGTCGGACGGCCGTCCTTCGGCACCAGCGCGTAGGACAGTGGCAGCGGGGTATGCGCGACGTCGGCGCCGCGGATGTTGAAAGTCCAGGCCACGGCATGGCTGTCCGACAGCACCAGCGCGTCAGCGCCGGCCTTGGCGATCTCGCTTTTGATCTGCGCCAGCTTCTCGGCCTCGCCGATGCCGGCATGTTGCATTCCGTGCACGGCGACGGGAGCAACCGGCGGCTGCGGCCGGTCGTGCCAGACCGCGTCCACCGGATTGCTGTCGACCGCCACCAGCTCGGCGCCGGCCTTGGTGCAGGCGGCGGCCAGACGCTCGGCTGCCGCAAAAGTGTGCAACCAGGGATCAAATCCGAGGCGGTCGCCGGCTTTCAGATGCGCCGACACCCAGCTCTCCGGCGGCGGGTCGATCAGCGATTCCACCGCCCAGGCCTTTGCGTCGACCTGCTTGGCCGCCTGGATCGTGTAGCGGCCGTCGACGAACAATGCGGCCTCGTGGGCCAGCACCACCGCCAGGCCCGCCGATCCGGTAAAGCCGGTCAGCCAGGCGAGCCGCTCTTCCGAGGGCGCCACATATTCATTCTGCTGCTGGTCGGCGCGCGGAATGACGAAGCCGGTCAGCTTGCGGCGGGCGAGTTCTTCGCGGAGCGCGGCAAGGCGCGCCGTCAATGCGACGCCGGCCTCTGGCTCCTCGAATGTCTGGAAGTGTGCTTCGAACATGGTGGATCACTTTAGGATCATGGGGATCGCTCCGCAATGTAGACGCATTCGCGGCGCATCTGGCATGGACTGTGCTTGAAAAAGTTCCGCTTGAGTCGAGTGGAGTAAAGGGATGCAGCCTTTGAGCTCCGTCCGGATAACAGGGAAATTCGAGCAAGTGTTTCTACTCAACGGCGAGGGGACACACGATGCCAGCGTTCACGTTTGAGAAGATTTCGCCGCCGGCCCGCCGGGCCCCGGCCGCAACCACACCGAAGAAGCCGCGCGGTCTCATCAGCCAGATGATCGACCGTATCGCCGAGCGCCGCGCGAGGCGCGTCTTGCAGGGTGATCGCGCGATGCGCCGGGACGAGAAGCCGGCGGAGTAGCGTGGCGATGTCGTCGTAGGGTGGGCAAAGGCGCAGAGCGCCGTTCCCACCATCTCCCCACGATCGCAGATGAACTCGGTGGGCACGCTTCGCTTTGCCCACCTACGCCGTTCACTGCTGCACTTCACCCGACCTTCCGCAGCAGCAGGCTGCTCCACCCCTCGATCCGCAAATGCCGCAGCGGCACGAGGCCACGTGCGCGATAGGCGGCGATCACGGCGGGGGCCTGGTGCGTCAGCAGGCCGGAGAGGATGACGCGCGCCCCCGGCGCAAGGTGCCGCGCCATCGGGCTCGCCAGGTGCCGCAGCGGATTGGCAAGGATGTTGGCCAGCACCAGGTCGAACGGGCCCGCCCGGGCGAAATCCGGCGCGGCGAAGCCGGTGGCGCGGATCACCCGCACATGGTGACCGACTTCGTTCAGCCGGCCGTTCTCGGCCGCCACCCGCACCGAGGGCGGGTCGATGTCGGAGGCAAGCACGGCGCGATGCAGCGCCTTCGCGGCCGCGATCGCCAGCACGCCGGTTCCGGTGCCGAGGTCGAGCAGGTTCCTCGGGCAGGAACTCTTCAGGACATGGTCAAGCAGGAGTAAACAGCCGCGCGTGGTGCCGTGATGGCCGGTGCCGAAGGCGAGCGCCGCCTCGATCTCGATCTTGAGCTTGTTCGGCGCGACGCGGTCGCGGTCATGGCTGCCGTGCACGACGAAGCGTCCGGCCGGCACCGGGACGAGATCTTCCAGGCTGGCCTTGACCCAGTCCTTGGCTTCGACGGTATCGAAGGCAAGCGTGTCGGCGATGTCATTTCCTGCCGAATTTACAACGAGTTCGCGCAGCCAGGCCTGGTCCGGCGCATCCGCAAAATGCAGCGTGACGTCCCATTGTCCGTCTGGCCGCTCGAACGCGGCGACCGCCGCATCGCCCTCGAAGAACACCTCGGTGAGCACGTCGACGACGCGCCGGGCAGCGGTCTCGCTGCCGATCGAAAAGCTGGCGCGATGGGTCGGGGAAAGCTGCATGCTAGGGTTCCGTCAGGTTCAATTTTTGGAACTTTTGTTCCCGATTTTTCGCACAACTTGCAATTCCGGGATTAACCCGCCCGCAGGTTGCACCCCGTAGATTTGCGGATGTTGGGGCGAACCAACACAGCTTGAAATAGAAACGGAGGCGAGTCTTGACGCGCATGGTTCTGAAGTTCTGGTCCGATGAGTCCGGTGCGACCGCAATCGAGTACGGCCTTATCGCGGCCGGTATCGCGCTCGCGATCATCACCGTGGTGAACGGCCTGGGTACCACGATGAACGATAAGTTCACTTCGATTAGCACCTCATTGAAATAATTTCCGCCTCCCATTTCCCGGCGGGGGCTACTTTCTTCTTAGGCCGTTTTTTGACAATCGCCCGCACAGGGAATTGCCCCTGGCGGGCGAAGTCGTTTTCCCGCGTGCGATTCCCGGCCGGTATCCACAGGTTGTCCGCCATTTGCCAGAGCGTTATCCACCGGCTCTTCCCCGTCATCGTGCGGCGGTTTTGCACCGCCAGTCCCCAGGCTTGTCCCGATGGTCTGGTGCCGCCATCCCCTTCCTGGGCAAACATCTGCCAACAGGCTTGTCCACAGCCCATCCACAGACCTATCCACGGCTTCCAAACAGCGAGCGGTGATCCCGCAGGATCGTCTGTGCCGCATTGTGGCCGGGAGCTCCGGTGACGCCGCCGCCGGGGTGGGCGCCGGAGCCGCAGTGATAGAGGCCTTTCAGGGGCCCGCGATAATCGGCATGGCCCAGCATCGGCCGGGCCGAGAACAGCTGGTTCAGCGTCAGCGCGCCGTGGAAGATGTCGCCGCCGAGGAGGCCGAACTGCCGTTCGAGATCGAGCGGTGACAGGATCTGGCGGCCGAGCACGCTTGACGCAAAACCCGGCGCGTAGCTGTCCACCGTCGCGATCATGAGATCGGCGACCTCGTCGCGATGGTCGTCCCAGGATTTCCCTTCGGGCAGCTCCGGCGCGACGTGCTGGCAGAACAGGCTCGCGACATGCTTGCCTGCGGGCGCCAGCGTGTCGTCGAGCGTGGAGGGGATCAGCATCTCGACCACGGGTTCGCGGCTCCAGCCCAGCGCGCGCGCATCGAGAAAGGCCCGGTCCATGTAGGGAAGGCTCGGCGCCAGGATGATGCCCGAGGTGAGGTGATCGCCGTCATCCGGCAGCGCCGTGAAGGAGGGTAGGCGGTCCAGCGCCACGTTCATGCGGAACGTGCCGGAGCCGTTCTTCCAGTGGCGGATGCGGGCGAGGAAGTCCTTCGGCAGGGCGTCGGCCGCGATCAGCCGCGTATAGAGCAGCTTTGGATTGACGTTGGCCGCGACGTATTTCGCGCGGATCGTCGCACCGTTCTCCAGCACGACGCCGACGGCGCGGTCGCGTTCGACGATCACCTCGCGCACGCCGGCATCCGTGTCGATCGCGACGCCCCGGCCCTGCGCGGCCCGCGCCATCGCCTGGGTGATCGCGCCCATGCCGCCGATGGCGTGGCCCCAGACGCCCTTCTTGCCGTTCACCTCGCCGAAGGCGTGATGCAGCATCACATAGGCCGAGCCGGCGGCGTAGGGGCTGGCATAATTGCCGACGATGGCATCGAAGCCGAACAGCGCCTTGACGAGATCGTGCTCGAACCGTTCGTCCAGCATCTCGCCGGCCGAGCGGGTGAAGAGATCGAGCAGGCTGCGGCTTTGCTCCAGCGTCAGACCGCGCAGGATGTTGGCGCTCTGCAATGCGTTCACGGCCTCGCGGATCGCGTTCGTGCCAAAACCGTCGAGCAGGTTCGGCGGTGCGCGCAGCACGAATTGGCGCAGCACGTCGGCGATGTCTTCCAGCTCGCGCGAGAAGCCGTCGAGTGCATCCGCATCACGCGCGCTCAGCCGCGCGACTGACGCTTTCGTCCGTCCCTCGCCGGTGAGCAGATAGCTGCCGTCCGGCGCGGGCAGAAAATTCTGCGCCCGGCGCTCGACGATTCGCAGGCCCTGCTCGGCAAGCTTGAGGTCACCGATCACCTGCGGATTGAGCAGGCTCACGGTGTAGGCTGCGACAGAATTGCGGAAACCCGGATGAAACTCCTCCGTGACCGCCGCCCCGCCGACCACCTTGCGACGCTCGACCACGCGCACGCGCAAGCCCGCCATCGCGAGATAGGCCGCGCAGGTGAGGCCGTTATGGCCAGCGCCGATAATGACGACGTCGGTTTCGGTCATGATGTCCCTGGCGTCATTCCGGGGCGCGCGAAGCGCGAACCCGCAATCTCGAGGTTCCGGGTTCGATGCTTCGCATCGCCCCGGAATGACATCTCTATATCAAGCATTCCTCGCCGCAACATCACGAGACCCTTTATTGCCCGTTCAGGCGTGGTGTGCTCCATTGCGCGCGCCCGGCGCCCGCCGGAATTTAGCCGGAGATTCCATGGATTCGATCGTGCAACCCGCCGCCACGGAGCAGCCGTCGTCGTCGCGCAACCGGCTGTTGCTGGCGGTCTACACCGCTGCGATCTTCGTCAGCGCGCTGCTCCTGTTCTCGGTGCAGCCGCTGTTCACGAAGATGGTGCTGCCGCGGCTCGGCGGCTCGCCGGCGGTGTGGTCGGTCGCGATGGTGTTCTTCCAGTCGCTGCTGCTGGCCGGCTACGCCTATGCGCATCTCTTGATGCAGGTGAGGAACCGGATCGTTCCGGTGGTGGTGCATCTGGTTTTGTTGGTCCTGGCCTTCGCGACGCTGCCGCTCGGCATTGCCACCGCCTATGGCGAGCCGCCCGCGTCGGGCTATGCGGTCTGGCTGCTCGGCCTGTTCGTGGTCTCGATCGGGCTGCCGTTCTTCGCGCTCGCCGCCAACAATCCGCTGCTGCAAGCCTGGTTCGTCCGCACCGGCCATCCCGCCGGGCACGATCCCTATTTCCTCTATGCGTCCTCCAACATCGGCAGCTTTCTCGCTCTGTTGTCCTATCCGTTCCTGCTGGAACCGGTGTTCACGCTGCACACGCAGAACCGCTTCTGGACCGGTGGCTATGCCCTCCTGATCGTCCTGATCGCCGCCTGCGGCGTGCTGTTGTTGCGCTCGCCAAAACTGCCGGTGGTCGATGCACGAACCGAGGAGATCAATGCGCCGGCCCCCGGCCTCGTGACGCGGCTGCGCTGGATCTTCCTCGCCGCGGTGCCGTCGGGCCTGCTCATCGCCGTCACCGCGCACATCTCCACCGACGTCGCGGCGGCGCCGCTTCTGTGGGTGCTGCCGTTGTCGCTGTATTTGCTCACCTGGGTGGTGGTGTTCCAGTCGCGGCCGCTGCTGCCGCATAAATGGATGCTGATGCTCCAGCCGGTCGCGATCGCGGGCGTGGTCTTCCTGCTGGCCTTCGGCGGCGAACAGAATCTGCTGCTGACGCTCGGCGGTCATCAATTGTGCTTCTTCGTCATCGCCATGGCCTGTCACGGCGAATTGGCGCGGACCCGGCCGGCCGCTAAATATCTCACCGGCTTCTATGTCGCGCTGTCGTTCGGCGGCATGGTCGGCGGCCTCTTTGCTGGCCTCGTTGCTCCATTCACCTTCTCGTGGATCGCCGAATATCCGATCCTGATCGCGCTCGCGGCGCTGTGCCGCCCGTCCGCCAACGAGCGTCTTGCCGGCATCGTCAAATGGTACTGGCTGGCGCTCGCCGCGCTCGCGGTCGCGCTCGTTGCGCCGTCCTACACCACAGGCAGCCTCTCGACCTGGTTCGAGGATCACCGCGTCTGGGTCGCCGGCTCCGTCGGCGTGCTCGCTGCGTTGCTGACGCTGGCGCTCAATGCCGGCCGCTGGAAGATCTTTGCCACGGTTGCGCTCGCGCTGGTGTTGATCCGTGTCTATCCGGCGGACGAGGGCCGCGTCACCACCGTGCGCAGCTTCTTCGGCGTCCACAAGATCGTGGAGACGCCCGGCGGCTATTTCCATGTGCTGATGCACGGCACCACGATCCACGGCGCCGAGCGCTTCCGCAACAATGACGGCACGCCGGTCACCGGCCGACCCGAGCCGATCACCTACTATCACAAGGACGGCGGCATCGGTCAGGCCATCACCGCGCTCCGCGAGCGCAAGGGCGCGCCGCTGAAGGTCGCCGCGATCGGCGTCGGATCGGGCACGCTGGCCTGCGCCGCCGAGCCCGGGGAGAGCTGGAAATTCTTCGAGATCGACCAGTCGATGGTCGACGCGGCGCGCGACCCCAAGAATTTCCGCTACATCTCGAGTTGCCTGCCGGACCTGAAGCCGGTGATCGGGGATGCCCGCCTGACCTTCGCGAAGGAGCCGGACGGCGCCTATGACTTGATCATCGTCGATGCCTATTCGTCGGATGCGATCCCGATCCATCTTGCGACCGAGGAGGCGATGAAGATCTACAAGGACAAGCTCGCGCCCCAGGGCGCCGTGGTGATGCACGTCTCCAACCGGCATCTCGATCTCGAAACCGTCGTGGTCGGCATCGCCGATGCCAACGATCTCAAGAGCTGGGTCTTCAACGAGGATTCCGGGCGGGATGGCGATTACATCTTCTCGACCGACGTCGTCATCTCCGCGCGCGAGGACGCCGACGTCGGCAAGATCGCCTCGTCCAAGGTCTGGGAGCAGACCGAAGCCGACGACAGGGTGCGGGTCTGGACCGACGATTATTCCAACATCCTCGGCGCGCTGTATCGGCGTTTGAGGGATGGGGAGTAGGGCTGCTTCGCAACTTCGTAGCCCGGATGGAGCGAAGCGTAATCCGGGGCCGCTCTCGTGTGGTGGGCACTGGTCCCGGATTGCGCTGCGCTCCATCCGGGCTACGTGGATAGAGCGTTTATCGGAGAACTACGGCGCCACCGGCGTCCCCGCCGGCAGCGCAATTCCCCTCTCGCCCGCCACCTGCCGCAACAGGTCGGGCCTATCCGAGATGATCCCGTCGACGCCGATCTCGATCATGCGCGCCATGTCCTCAGGCTTGTTGACCGTCCAGACCACGACGCGCAGCCCGAGCCCGTGAGCCTCCGAGACGAGTGCCGCAGTCACGTCGCCGAAATAGGGCGACCAGATCGCGCCGCCCGCAGCCTTGATGGTGCGCGGCAGCGAGCCGCCGTGATCGGCCGGACTGAAACCCGCCGTCCAGCTGGTGGCCTTGTCCAGCGCGATGGTCTGGCCCGAGCCGCGCTGGAGCGTCAGGTACACGGTCGGAATGTTCGGGGCCTGCCGCTGGACGAGCTGCAGGGTCCTCCAGTCGAACGACTGGATCATGACGCGCTCGGAAAACTTCTCGGCCTCGATCAGCCCGAGCAGTTTGGCGACAAAGCCTTGCGGGTCGAGGGATTCGTCCGGGCGGTTCGGATCGATCTTGGTCTCGATGTTGAAGCGCACGCGATCGTTGCCGGACTTGCGCACCAGTGCGAACAGCTGCCTCAAGGTCGGAATGCGTGTCCCCGGCACGGCGCGCTGCTCGGGGAATTGCCTGGCGTAAGAACTGTCCGGACGGATCTGGCCGACGTCATAGCTCCCGATCTCTTCGAGCCGCAGTTTTACGAAGGGCGTACCTGGCGGAGCGACATAGGCACCGTTCGCGTCCCGTGCGAGATCGGGATTGAGCCCGCGTTCATGCGAGATGATGACCTCGCCATCGGCGGTCACGCCGACGTCGAGCTCCAGCGTATCCACGCCCATCGACAGTGCGTTGGCGAAGGCCGGCAGGGTGTTTTCCGGCAACAGCGCCCGGCCGCCGCGATGCGCCTCGATATCGAAGGCCATGGCCGGTCCCGCCATCAAAACCCAGAGCAAAGTCAGAACGGTCGTGGCACGTGATGACATGGTGCCTCGAATGGCGATCGGGTGTTCGTGCTGACCGGCGAGGGGCCGTTGATGGCGACGGCGGACGGCCACCACATTAGTTCTGATAGTAGTAGCCGCGCGGCTGGTAGTACTGCCGGGGCTGCGGCTGATAATAGCCCTGCTGGCCGTAGCCCTGATTGTAATATTGCTGCGCCGGCTGATGATAAACCTGCGCGTCATAGAGCGGGCGGCTGGCCGAACGCGGCGCCGGATAGCGCGTGCCGGTGTCGCTGCCGTCGGCCGGGTAGATGTAGTTGTCGTCCTGCGGCATGTAGCGGGGGGCGGGCTGCGCCGGCGGCGCCAGGCTCACGGGATCGCCTGATGTGGCGTATTGCTCTTCGGCAGGCTGCGGGGCGCGGGCCACCGCATTGTTGGTGCGGCCGCGCGGATTGCGCGCCAGCGCCACCTGCGCCGAGCCGGTCAGCGTCACCGTGGTGTTGAGCACGCCCTGTTGTTGCACCAGCGCATAGAGCGTCGATGCGTTCTGGCGCGACAGCCGCACGCAGCCATGGGATGCCGGCGCGCCGAGACGGCCGACCGAGTCCGTGCCGTGGATGGCGTGCCCGATCTTGGTGAAGAAGATCGCGTGCGGCATCGGCGCGTCGTCGAATTCCTTGGAGTAGTGATCCTCTTCCATGCGGAAGGCGCGGAACGCTCCGCTCGGCGTCTCGCGCGAGGGAATGCCCGTCGACACCGGCCAGCGATAGCGCGCGACGCCGTCGACGGCGACGGTCATCTGCTGATTGTCCTTGTCGACGGTGATTTCGACCTTGGCCTGCGCGGTGCCCGCGCTCAAAAGCAGCAGGGATGTGAAAGCAATAAAAAACGAACGCATCTGAAAACGCATTTGAGTTCTGGCCTCCGGCCTGTTCACGCAAGCGCCGCGGCTCTCCGTCCCCCGGCGTGCACTATGCCTGCAATCCGGCTTTCGTTCCAGCAGCCGGCCCAGCCATCGTTAACGTGATGCCCGGCGTAAGCAAGGCCGCTTTGTGCCGCGCTGGCTCTGGCGGCATTGACATTTTCGCGAGCGGAAGTGCGTTCACGACGCCGACAATTCGTCACAAAGGCGCAACCATTTGGCCGCTCAGGGCGTTGATGATGGCCTGCCTGACAGGCGGTTTTCGCCGCCGTTTACCTCGTGTATTTCCCTTGGGATCGAAGATGAGCAAAGTCCGTATCGCCGCTGCGCCATTGCCGGCCGCCTTACCTGTCCGCCTGCTTTTCGCAGCCGCCGCCATCCTGCTCGCACTGTTATCGCTGCCGCAAGCTGGCCATGCCCAGGGCATCGTGCGCGGTGCCCAGGAAGGCGCCCATGAAGGCAACCGCATTGCCGGCCCGGTGGGCGGTGTGGTCGGAGGCGCGGTCGGCGCCGGTGTCGGCGGCGCCGTGGGCGCGGTCGAGGGCGTGCTCGGCATTCCCCACCGTCACTACCGTCACTGCCGTGGGTATTATGACGGCTATCACCGTTTCCATTGCTATCGATAGCCGCTGGTCATTCCGGAGCGCGACGAAGTCGCGAGCTTTGATGCGCAATTGCGCATCAGAGAATCCATTCATCCACCAACCCTGTCGCACGATGGATTCCGGGCTCGTGCTTCGCGCGCCCCGGAATGACGGCAAGGGTCAATTCTTCAGCCGGTACCCGGTGCGGAAAATCCACCAGATCGTGGCCAGGCAGATCACCAGGAACGCCGTCGTCATGCCGATGCTGACGGAGACGCTCACGTCCGCAATCTCGTAGAAGCTCCAGCGGAAGCCGGAGATCAGATAGACGACCGGGTTGAGTAGCGCCACCGTGCGCCAGGTGGGCGGCAGCATGTCGATGGAATAGAAGCTGCCGCCGAGGAAGGTCAGCGGCGTCACCACCAGCATCGGGATCATCTGCAGCTTCTCGAACCCGTCGGCCCAGATGCCGATGATGAAGCCGAACAGGCTGAACGTCACCGCCGTCAGCACCAGGAAGGTCAGCATCCAGACCGGATGGTGAATATGCAACGGAACGAAAAGCCCGGCGGTGGCGAGGATGATCAGGCCGAGGATGATCGACTTGGTCGCGGCGGCGCCGACATAGCCGAGCACGATCTCGAAATAGGAGATCGGCGCCGACAGGATCTCGTAGATCGTGCCGGTGAATTTCGGGAAGTAGATGCCGAACGAGGCGTTGGCGATGCTCTGCGTCAGCACTGAGAGCATGATCAGGCCCGGCACGATGAAGGTGCCGTAGCTGACGCCCTCGACCTGGCTGATGCGCGAGCCGATCGCGGCGCCGAACACCACGAAATAGAGCGAGGTGGAGACCACCGGCGAGACGATGCTTTGCAGCAGCGTGCGCCAGGTGCGCGCCATTTCGAACAGATAGATGGCGCGGATGGCGCGGTGATTCATGACGTCCTCACGAGATCGACGAAGATGTCCTCGAGCGACGATTGCGTCGTGTCGAGATCGTTGAAGCGGATGCCGGCGGTGCGCAGGTCGCTGAGCAGGCTGGTGATGCCGGTGCGCTCGCCCTTGGTGTCGTAGTCGTAGACCAGCGTCGCGCCGGAATCGCAGAGGTCGAGCTCGTAATGGCCAAGGCTCTCCGGCAGCGAGGTGATCTTGTTCTGCAAATGCAGCGTCAGCCGCTTCTTGCCGAGCTTCTGCATCAAGGTCGCCTTGTCCTCGACCAGCACGATCTCGCCCTTGTTGATGACGCCGATGCGGTCGGCCATCTCCTCGGCTTCCTCGATGTAGTGCGTGGTGAGGATGATGGTGACGCCGGACTGCTGCAGGGTGCGCACCACCTCCCACATGCCCTTGCGCAGCTCGACGTCGACGCCGGCGGTGGGCTCGTCCAGGAACAGGATCTGCGGCTCGTGCGAGAGCGCCTTGGCGATCATCACGCGGCGCTTCATGCCGCCGGAGAGCGTGATGATCTTGCTGTCCTTCTTGTCCCACAGCGAGAGGTCCTTGAGCACCTTCTCGACATGATCAGGGTTCTTCGGCTTGCCGAACAGGCCGCGGGAGAAGCTCACGGTCGCCCAGACGCTTTCGAAGGCGTCGGTGTGGAGTTCCTGCGGCACGAGGCCGATCAGCGAGCGCGCCTTGCGGTAGGAGGTCTGGATGTCCTCGCCGCCAACGAGGACCTTGCCCTCGCTCGGATTGGCGATGCCGCAGATGATCGAGATCAGGGTGGTCTTGCCGGCGCCATTGGGCCCGAGCAGCGCGAAGATCTCGCCGCGCTTGATATCGAGATTGACGTTCTTGAGCGCCTTGAAGCCGGACCCATAGGTCTTCGACAGATTGGCGACGGAAATGATGGATGACATGATGGCCGGCAGGATGGGGAAGGGAGGCTGGAACCCGCCCGGGCGGGCAGGTCAGCGGGTGCCCTGACATAGGAATGGCCTTGCCGGGTCGCAATTGGCTGGAGAAAAATGGTCTCAAAACAGGCCCTTCGGTGGCAGGTTCCGGGCAAGTGTTGCGCGATGGTCACGGCCTGCGGCTAAGATTGTCGCTCACGCGGCTCTTTGTTGCGTCTGCGAGCGGGCCATGGCTACGATTCCGCCCGATCGCAAAGCGTATTGTCCCCAGGGAATCCATCGATGAGACCGAACGGCCGTCACACCGCCGGCGCCAGCCAGTTGCCCGCCATCCGTGTGTGGGCGATGTGCCTGCTCCTGCTGTCAGCTGTTGCCATGAGCCCGACCACCGCGAAGGCGGCGCCGACGAGCCAGGCCGCGGCCGCGACCACCCACGTCTACCTGCTCCGTGGCGTGCTCAACATCTTCTCGCTCGGGCTCGACACGATCGGCTCCCGGCTCCAGGCGCAGGGCATTCCCGTCACGGTTGCCAATTTCGTGTCCTGGTCCTCGCTCGCCGATGAGGCCGCGACCGCCTACAAGGCCGGCCGCATCAAGACCATCGTCCTGGTCGGCCATTCCTCGGGCGCGACCGCGCTGCCGGACATGATCGCCAAGCTCAACCAGCTCGGCGTGCCCGTGAAGCTCGCGATCGGCCTCGATTCCGTGTTCAAGACCAAGCTCTCGACCGGCGCTGAACGCTACATCAACATCTATATCGGCGATGGTCCCGGTGAGCCGGTGCGGGCCGCGGCCGGCCTGCGCGGCAAGCTCGACAATGTCGACGTGCGCGGCACCGGCGTCGGCCACATCTCGATCGACAAGAACGAGGCGATCCAGCGCCGCGTCATCGCCGAGATCGACGCCGCGATCATGCGCTCGCGCGCCCCGGCGCCGGTTGCCGAACCCGGCGCACCCAGGCAGGCGCGCTCGGCGGCAGCGACGGCGCCGGCCAGGAACTAAGGCGAGTTTGCGCGACGGGCTGCTGTCCGTCGCGCAGCGACCTTTCCGGCAAGCGCAGAGATCTCGAGGGGCGGCAGTGAGCGTGTGTGCGTCATCCCGCGCTCCCTCGTCATCTCATGAAGGCGCGAATGGCATCCGCGATCTCGCCTGCATGCGTTTCCAGCGCAAAATGACCGGTGTCGAAGAACTGCACGACGGCGTTGGGATTGTCGCGCTTGAACGCTTCGGCGCCGGGCGGAATGAAGAACGGATCGTTCTTGCCCCAGACCGCGAGGAACGGCGGCTTGTGCTTGCGAAAATACTCCTGGAATGACGGATAGAGCGCGACATTGCTCTTGTAGTCGCCGAACAGATCGAGCTGGATATCGTCGGAGCCCGGACGCGCCAGGTAGAAGTTGTCGAGGTTCTGGCCGTCTGGCGACACCATGGTCGCATCAGGGACGCCATGGGTGTACTGCCAGCGTGTCGCCTCCGGCACGAGGAAAGCGCGCAGCGCGTCGCGGTTGGCCGGCGACGGATCCTGCCAATAGCCCTTGATCGGAGTCCAGCCGTCGCTGAGGCCATCCTCATAGGCGTTGCCATTCTGCGAGATGATCGCCGTGATCCGCTCAGGATGGCGCAACGCGAGCCGGAAACCGGTCGGCGCGCCGTAGTCGAAGACATAAACGGCGAAGCGATCGAAGCCGATCACTTCGGTGAACCGCTCGATCACACGCGCGATATTGTCGAATGTGTAATTGAATGTTTCGCGCGCGGGCATGTCGGACTGGCCGAAGCCGGGAAGGTCCGGGGCCACGATGTGAAACTTGTCCGCAAGCAGCGGGATCAAGTCGCGGAACATGTGGCCGGCGCTGGGGAAACCGTGCAGGAGCAGAAGCTTCGGCGCCCCCGAAGGCCCGGCCTCGCGATAGAAGACCTTGAATCCGTCGACGTCGGCGGTGCGATATCGGGTAGAGGTCATGGCAGTCTCCGTTCCTGGCAAGTGATGTTCAAGTGATGTTGTTGACGTGAGTGGGTTTGCTGGACGCCGGACGCGCTAATTGCCGCTCACGGCGCGGACCGCGTCGCGAATGATATGGGCAACAGCCGCGGGTGCCGTGACGCTGGGCGTGTGATCGACGGCGAGCGTTCGGATATTCGCCTTCATGCGTTCCGCCATGAAGCGCTGTGTCTCGGGCACGATCATGCGGTCCTGCTCGGCGATCAGGTACCAGGTCGGAATGTCCTTCCACAGCGGGCGGCCGGCCGGGACCGTTATGCAATTCAGCGAGATAGGCCGCTGCACGGATGCCAGCACAGTGTGATCCTGCGCTGAAGCGTTCTGTGCGAAGGCCGCTGCAAAGGCATCCTCAGGCAACCAGATCAGGCCATTGTCATCGGGAGCAAGCTTTGGCGCCTGCGGGTGGGGGACAAGGCGATAGAACACGTCGGCAACCTTCTCTCCCTCCTCGGACGCAAGGGCTGCGACATAGACCAGCGCCTTCACGCGCGCCGGACGCGCAAGTGCGATGACGGCGCCGGCATAGGCGTGCCCGGCAATCACGACCGGGCCTTCGATGCGATCGAGGCTCCGGTTGAGTGCCGCGACATCGTCGGCAAGGAAGGTCAGTGGAAGCGGCGCCGCGTGCGCCTTGATCCCCTCGGCCTCGAGCGCGGTGATGACCCGTGCCCAGCTCGATCCATCCGCCCACGCCCCGTGAGCCAGGACCGCCGTCACACTGCCTCCAGCCATAGCCATCGCCGCCTCCTGAGTAACCTATAAAACAGCGTTATTTAGGTTATGTTTGTCATGCGTAACTTGTCAATGCCAATTTGACAGGTTATGTGGGGAATGTTCCGTTTTGGCTGGGGAGCCCACATGTCACGTAGACCGCCCGCCATGTTCGTCGCCGACTCGCTTGGCCTCGATTTTCTCAATTCGATCGCCACGCCGGTCGATACGCCCGTTGATTGGATCGACGATGGCGATGGGCTGATCGACTGGCTCGCTCAGGCGAGGCTCGTTGCAGTCGACGAGCTCGATGCGATGAAGGCGCGTGCCTTGCCTGGCGAGCTGGACAAGGTCGCGGACCAGGCCCGCGCCTTGCGCGAGTGGTTTCGCGGCTTTGTGGTTGAGCATGCAGGCCGGCCGCTCACCGTGAAGGCGCTGCAGGAGCTCGGTCCGCTGAACAGCCTCCTGGCGCGCGACGACTCGTTCCGACAGATCGCGCGACGCCAGGGTGAGGGCGGGCTTGCGCTGCAAAGAATGCGGCACTGGCGATCGCCCGAATCCCTGCTCTTGCCGGTCGGCGAAGCGCTGGCGAAATTCGTCTGCGACGAGGACTTTTCACACGTGAAGGCGTGCGAGGGCCATAACTGCACGATGCTGTTCGCCGATCACACCCGCAGACGCGCGCGACGATGGTGCTCGATGGCGATCTGCGGCAACCGGGCCAAGCAGGCTGCGCACCGCAGCCGGCTCAAGAGCAGGCACTGACCGACGGCAGCGCAACCTGCGGCGCAGCCCAGGCTGGGCACGTTCGCCGAGGATCTGCGTCCGGCTCGGCGTGCGCATCGCGGCCGCTCATGGCCCCGCGGGATGCGACAATTTCCGTGGTTCCGTGCCCCAAATTCCACCCAATCGGTGGTCACTAAGCCCCAGGGGGAGGCTGCGGCCTCCCGTGGTGGGACTGCTCGACTGATGCTTGATCCAAGGCGAATCTTCGTGCTGGCAGCGGTTGCGCTGCTCGCCTTGAGCACCGGCGCGGCCGTTGCCTCGCCCGCGAAGTCAAAGCCCGCCGCGGTCGCACCCGTCGCTCCGCCGCCACCTCCGCCGGCCGAACCGCTGCCGCCGCCAAAAATCTACCTGTTCCGCGGCGCCATGGGGCCGTTCTTCTCGACCGGCATGGACCGGCTCAGCGAGAAGCTGACCAAGGCCGGCTTCTCCGCCGACGTCTACGAATTCACCATCTGCCGATGGATCGGCGATCGCGCCATCACCAGCTACAAGGAGAGCCCGGCGCCGATCGTGCTGATCGGTCACTCCATGGGCGGGCTGTGCTCGATCGTCATCTCCGAGATGGCGGCCAAGGAAAACATCCCGATCAGCCTCGTCATCGCCATCGATCCCGCGCATGCGACCGGCGACGTGCCGCTCAATGTCGAGCGCTTCATCAATATCTTCCTGTCCGACAGCGTGCTCGGCGGCGGCGATGTCGTGGCCGTGCCCGGCTATCGCGGCCATTACGCGAGCTACGATCTCAAGGAGAACAGCCGCGTCTCGCATATCAACATCGAGAAGTCCGACGACATCCATCGCCAGATCGTCGAGATGGTGACGCAGCTGCCGCGTATCCCCGCGCAGCCCCATGCCGATGCCGTGCCGCTGCGCTATCTCGTGCCGGCGAATACCCTGGTGGAATTGTGGGACTCCGGCATGCGGGTGCCGGTACGCCGCGGCGACACCATGGAGAGCATCGCCGCAGCCAATCGCGTGCCGCTGTGGTCGATCGCGCAGAGCAACTCGCTTGCAGAGAACGCGACCCTCACGCCCGGCCAGTCCATCATCGTCCCGCGCCATCTGACGCCGCCCGAGCCGACGGCAGCGATGGCGGCGCCGCCGCCGGCGCGGCGGTAAGCGGTTAGCAGCGGAGATCGCCGGAACGGACATGGCCTGACGCCGAGCGTCACTCCGTACCTCGTCGTGTCATTCGCGCATCTGCTGCCGCGGCAGCCATCTCGGTGCTGGTGTCGCCATGGAGGAGCGCGCCACGGCGGAAGCTTGGCTCGCCGGTCGATAGGGCGCGGCGAGAAGCATCAGAAACAATGCCCTTGCGGCCGCATATTTCGCCGCAGGCCGGCTGCTTTCGGACCCGTGCATGACGAGGTGTCCTTCGGTCGTGCAGACACGCCAGCGCCATGTCCTTCGGCCGTATCTCCTCAAGAACATTTCGAAGGTCGGGAGGTTATCGGGCATTTCAATTCGCCGTGTCAGCTTGCGTCATGAACAGGGTTGCCTTCCCGATCGTCATCTTTGGAGTTCGAAGGGTGAGAGGAAACGCAGAGGCTGCGAGCTTTTCGATCGCGCGACGCTCCTCGGACAGGCGCCTCTCGATGAACCGCCGCTCGACCTCCGTTAGTTCGGTCTTGAGCAACCGTTGGTAGCGGCCGATGTTGTTGCGGTGTGCGCGCAACAAGGCCAGCTCTTCATCAATCATCATCGCAATCCCCCTTGAGCGGTCGTTGCCTAGGCTGCGAGACCGGTTCGCAAGATGGACCGCGTGCGGACCGGCTTGCCGCCCGGAGGACCCTTTGGATGGTGGTCCAGCATCGCGAGCGCTTCCAGAATCTCGTCGATGGTGACGGGCTGGTTCGAGCCCGGCAGTTCTCTGAGCGCCGGGTTTGAGGCGACGCTGGCAGCGTCTGAAGCCCAGGACGCGAGGATCGCTCGCTTCTCGCCGATCGACAGAGCCGGATCCTCGACGACGTCGCGGGGACGAGCATAGACAGAGCCGGGGTGCAATATCGCGTTCAGGTCGATGATGTTGTCAGCATGATCGATCATGAGAGGTCCTCCTTCTCCTTTCGCTAAAACCTCTGTTTGCATTGGGGTGCGCGGTCGAAGGCCGCGGTCGATCCCGCCCGACGATCGGGCGGGATCACCAGGTCTTCGACCACCGACAATCAGGCGGCTCTGCCTTCGAGCTGATGCACGGTGCCGGACGGCGCGGCATTAATGGCAATTCGCCGCGGCTTCATCGCCTCAGGAATCTCCCGGATCAGTTCGATCTTGAGCAGACCGTTCTCGAACGCGGCGCTCTGCACCTGAACATAGTCGGCCAGGTTGAACTGCCGCTTGAAGGGCCGCGCGGAAATGCCCCGGTAGAGATATTCGCGTTCGGCCTTGTCGGCCTTGTTTCCCTCGACGATCACCGCGTTCTGCTCGGCAGTCACGGAGACCTCGTCTGGCGAAAAGCCCGCGATCGCGAGCGAAATCTGGTAGCGATCCTCGCTGACGCGTTCGATGTTGTAGGGCGGATAATTGTCCTCGCCGGCGCGCTGTGCCGTTTCAACGAGGTCAAAAAGGCGATCGAAACCAATGGTCGAACGCCACAGAGGAGAGAAGTCGTAAGTGCGCATAGCCAAATCCTCCAAGGAGCAAAATGGATACGAGCGGCACCGGACACGACCGGTGCCCGTCTCAGTCGTTCCCGACCCATGAGGCGTCGGGGACGCCACCTCTCGGCGGCAACGAAAAAATAAAAAAGCGTAGTTTTGGTTTCAAGAGGGGGGCTAAAAATTTTGGACCCTCCCGCGCCTCGCGGAGGGAGGGGGCGTGCCTGCGATCAAGGTCAAGCGCCCGGCGCCGCCGGCATCGCCGTCGGAGCCATCATGATCGCCGCGCCGGTGCGGCCAAACCCACTATACGTTCGACCCGTGGATCGCGTCGATCACGGCATCCGTCACCTCCTTGGTCGTCGCCTTGCCGCCGACATCGGGCGTCAGCACGCCGGCGGCGCAGACGCGTTCGACGGCCGTCATCAGCCGCACCGCGGCGTCCTTCTCGCCGAGATGCTCGAGCATCTGCGCGCCGGTCCAGAAGGTCGCGACCGGGTTGGCGATGCCCTTGCCGGTGATGTCGAAGGCCGAGCCGTGGATCGGCTCGAACATCGAGGGGAAGCGGCGCTGCGGATCGATGTTGCCGGTCGGCGCGACGCCGAGGCTGCCCGCCAGCGCGCCGGCAAGATCGGAGAGGATGTCGGCGTGCAGGTTGGTCGCGACGATGGTGTCGAGGCTCTTCGGATGCAGCGTCATGCGCACCGTCATGGCGTCGACCAGCATCTTGTCCCAGGTGACGTCGGGGAATTCGGTCGCAACCTCGGCTGCGATCTCGTCCCACATCACCATGCCATGGCGCTGCGCGTTCGACTTGGTCACGACGGTCAGGAATTTGCGCGGACGCGATTGCGCGAGCTGGAACGCGTAGCGCATGATCCGCGTCACGCCGACGCGGGTGAAGACCGCAACTTCAGTGCCGACTTCTTCGGGCAGGCCCTTGTGGGCGCGGCCGCCCATGCCGGCATATTCGCCTTCGGAGTTCTCGCGCACGATCACCCAGTCGAGATCGCCGACGCCGACATTGCGCAGCGGCGAGGCGACGCCCGGCAGGATCTTGGTCGGCCGCACATTGGCGTATTGGTCAAAGCCCTGGCAGATCGGCAGCCGCAGGCCCCACAGCGTGATGTGATCGGGCACGTCGGGCGCGCCGACCGCGCCGAAATAGATCGCGTCGAACTTCTTCAGCTCCGTGAGGCCGTCGGCCGGCATCATCACGCCGTGCTTCTTGTAATAGTCCGAGCCCCAATCGAAGGTCTTGACGTTGAACGCGAGGTCGCCGCTGCGCTTGGCCAGCGCCTCCAGCACGCGGATGCCGGCCGAGATGACTTCGGGGCCGATCCCGTCGGCCGGAATTGCTGCGATCGAATGGGTGCGCATGAAGATGCTCCGTTTGAGATGTCAGTGGGATTGCGGGACGGGTTCGACGGGCGCGGACTGCGCACGTGACAATAGCAGGGTCAGGACCGCGGAGAGAACGAGAAGGCCGCTGACGAAATAGAGTCCACCGACAAAACTGCCGGTCTGGTCCTTGATCCAGCCGATCATGGCAGGCCCGACGAAGCCGCCAAGATTGCCGATCGAGTTGATGGTGGCGATCCCTGCTGCGGCCGCAGGGCCGGACAGGAACAGCGTCGGCATGCTCCAGAGCGGCGGTTTTGCCGAGGAGATGCCGATGTTGACGAGCGCAAGCGCAACCAGCACGGCGACGACGCCGGTCGCAAGGCCGGCATAGGCGAGCCCGGCCGCGGCGATCAGGCAGGCCCACACGACGTGCCAGGTGCGCTCGCCGGTGCGGTCCGAGTGTCGTGCCCACAGGATCATGGCGACCACCGCGGCGGTTGCCGGCAGTGCGTTGAGGAAGCCGACCTGGAGCGAGGACAGGCCGAACTGCTTGATGATCTGCGGCGCCCAGACGCCGAGCGTGTAGAGGCCGGCCGAGGTGCCGAAATAGATCAGCGCCAGCGCCAGCACACGCGGATCGGCAAGCCCGCGCCAGATGCTGTGGCCCGCGGTTGCGGCCTTGCTGGTGGTCTCCGCGTTCATGGTCTCAATCAGCCAGCGTCGCTCGTCATCAGCGAGCCATTTCGCTTTCTCGGGGCGGTCGGTCAAGAAGCCCAGCACGACGAAGCCGAGCAGCACGGCCGGCAGCGCCTCCAGCACGAACAGCCATTGCCAGCCCTTGAAGCCGAGCAGGCCGTCCATCTCCAGCAGCGCGCCCGATATCGGCGATCCCAGCACGGTGGAGAGCGGCGCTGCCGCCATGAACAGCGCGGTCACCGCCGCGCGCTGGCGCGCCGGGAACCAGTAGGAGAGGTAGAGGATGATGCCGGGAAAGAAGCCGGCTTCGGCGACGCCGAGCAGGAAGCGCAGGATGTAGAAGCCGGTCGGCCCTTGCACGAACGCCATTGCCGCCGACACGAGGCCCCAGGTGATCATCACCCGTGCGATCCAGATCCGCGCGCCGATCTTGTGCAGAATGATGTTGGAGGGCACCTCGAACAGGAAATAGCCCCAGAAGAAGATGCCGGCGCCGAAGCCGTAGACCGCGGGCGACAGGCCGATGTCCTTGTTCATCGTCAGCGAGGCGAAGCCGATATTGACGCGGTCGATGAAGGCCACGAAGTAGAGCAGCATGATGAAGGGAACGATGCGCCAGGTGATCTTGCGCAGCACGCGCGTCTGAATCTCGCTCGCCACCCTGGCCTCCCTCGAGTTCCGATTGTTGTTGTGAGGCGGACCCGGAGGTCTACGCCGGCCATGAGCGTAGGCGGGGGGAGGAGGCATACTCAATCGGCACTGGTTTATACAAAAAAATGATATAATCCTCGCTGGGTGAAGCGCACGGGGCGAGGGGATCCGGGATGGAATTGCATCAGTTGCGATGCTTCGTGGCGGCGGCCGAGCAGCTGCATTTCGGCCATGCGGCGCAGCAGCTCCAGATGCTGCCGTCCGCGCTCGGGCGCCAGATCAGGCTGCTGGAAGAGGATCTGGGCACGCGGCTGTTCGCGCGGACCACGCGCGCGGTGTCGCTCACCGAGGACGGCGCCACGCTGTTGCGCGATGCCCGTGCCATCCTCGCCAAGGTCGAGGCGGTCGAGAATAACTTACGCAACCGCTCGCGCGCGGGGGCCGCGCGGCGGCTGCGGGTCGGTGCCATCGACAGCGCGGCGGCGGGATTGCTGCCGCCGCTGCTGCGCGATTTCCGCGACAGGCATCCTGACATCGCGGTGCAGCTTCTGGAGGACAAGACCGTCCGGCTGCTGCCCAAGATCCTGACGGGAGCGCTCGATCTTGCCTTCGTCCGTCCGCCCGACCGCGCCGACAAGCGGCTCGAATTCCGCGATCTGCTCCGGGAGACCGCCATCGTGGCGTTCCCCCAGCGCCATGCGCTCGCGGATCGCAAGTCGGTCACGCTGGCGCAGATCGCCGACGAGGCCATGCTGGTGCCGGACCGCCGCTCGCGGCCGCACAGCCATGACCTCACGATCAAGCTGTTCGAACAGGCCGGATTGACGCCGCGCATCGTGCAGGTCGCCGACGAGAAGCAGACCATCATCCAGCTGGTGGCAACGAAGCTCGGGGTCGCGATCGTGCCGCGCTGGACCACGCGCATGGCCGTGTCAGGCGTGCGCTTCGTGCCGCTCAGGCCGAAGCAGAGCGGCCCGGTCGGCCGGCTGCCGCTTGCGGCGGCCTGGCTGCGCGGCTCGCGCGATCCGGCCCGCGATGCCATGCTGGCGGTGCTCGAGGCGCGCCTGCGCAGCTATGCGCGCGAGGCCTGAGGGACTATGACATTGACGTGGATAGAAGGTGGAAGGTGATGACGGATCAGAAAGCTTCGCGCGAATTGCGGGTGGCCATCGCAGGCCTGGGCTCGATCGGCACCAAGATCGCGACCGCGCTCGATCAGGGCGTCGAGGGGCTGACACTGTCCGCCGTCGCCGTGCGCAATCCCGCCAAGCATCAGGCATTCCTCAACGGCCTGCGTCGCCCGCCGCAGGTTTTGCCGATCGACCAGCTCGGTGAGGCCGCCGACATCGTCGTCGAATGCGCACCGAGCAGCCAGCTGCGCGCGATCGTCGAGCCGGCAGTGAAGCGCGGCAAGGCCGCGGTCGTCGTCAGCGTCGGCGGGTTGCTCGACAATTTTGATCTGGTCGATCTTGCCCGTGCCAATGGCGGCCGCATCATCGTGCCGACCGGCGCGCTGATCGGGCTCGACGCCGTCAACGCCGCTGCCATCGGCACCATACATTCGGTGAAGATGGTCACGCGCAAGCCGATCGACGGGCTGAAGGGCGCGCCCTTTATCGTCCAGAACAACATCGAAATCGACAATCTGCGCGAGCCGCTGAAGCTGTTCGAGGGTACCGCGCGCGAGGCCGCAAAAGGCTTTCCCGCCAATCTCAACGTCGCGGTGGCGCTGTCGCTCGCGGGCGTCGGGCCTGATCGCACCTCGGTGCAGATCTGGGCCGATCCGACCGTGACGCGCAACGTTCACCGCATCGAGGTCGAGGCGGATTCGGCGCGCTTCTCGATGTCGATCGAGAACATCCCGTCGGAAAATCCCAAGACGGGGCTGATTACGGCTCTCTCCGTGATCGCGCTGCTGCGCAAGCAGCGAGCCACGTTGTGTGTGGGGACGTAACCCTTACGCCCCCGTCACGCGCCAGATCACGTTGCCGACGTCGTCGGCCATCAGCAGCGACTTCTTGTCGGGGCCGATCACGACGCCAACCGGGCGGCCGTAGGATTCCTTCTCGTCCGGCGCCAGGAAGCCCGACAGGATGTCGCGCGCCGGGCCGGAGGGTTTTCCGTTCTCGAACGGGATGAACACCAGCTTGTATCCGGAGAGCGTGCTGCGATTCCACGAGCCGTGCTGGCCGATCGCCATGCCGTCGGGGAAGCCCGGCAGCGTGCCGGCGGGCACCCAGCACAGGCCGAGCGAAGCGGTGTGGCCGCCGAGCGCATAGTCCGGTTGAAGCGCCTTGGCGACCATCGCCGGATCCTGCGGCACGCGGTCGTCCACCGTCTTGCCCCAGTAGCAATAGGGCCAGCCATAGAAGCCGCCGTCGCGCACCGAGGTGAGATAGTCCGGCGGCGTCTCGTCGCCGAGGCCGTCGCGCTCGTTGACGACGGTCCAGAGCACGTTCGTGTTCGGCTCCCAGGCAAGGCCCACCGGGTTGCGCAGGCCGGCGCCGAAGATGCGATGCGTGCCGGCGACGAGGTCGAGCTCGTACACCGCGGCGCGGCCTTCCTCGACCTCCATGCCCATCTCGGCGATGTTGCTGAGCGAGCCGACGCCGGCATAGAGCTTCTTGCCGTCGGGGCTGGCGAGCAGGCTGCGCGTCCAGTGGCCGCTCGGCTTGAACGTGGTGAGCCGCTTGCCCTGCGCGGTGATGCGGTCGGCATTGGCGACATAGGGGAAGGCCATCACGCCGTCGGTGTTGCCGACATAGAAGGTGTCGCCGACCAGCGCCATGCCGAAGGGCTGGCTGAGGTTTTCCATGAAGGCGCCGCGAACTTCGGCGACGCCGTCGCCGTCCTTGTCGCGCAGCAGCGTGATGCGGTTGGCGGAAACGCCGAGCGCGGCGGCGCGCCGCATCGTCGCCTGCATCGCGTAGTGAAACACGCTGCGCGGAGGGCCTGCGATCTGCGTCGCTTCCGCGATCAGCACATCGCCATTGGGCAGCACCTCGATCCAGCGCGGATGGTCGAGGCCGGTGGCGAACGCGTTGACCTTGAGCCCCGGCGCGACGGTCGGCTTCTGGCCCTCGCTCCAGCCGCGCGCGGTCGGCATCTTCAACGTCGGGATCGCGCCCTGCGGTTTCGCCTCGGGAATGGCGGGCGTCTGACCCCAGGCCGGTGCGGGCTCCGTGCCCGAGAGCTTGCGCCATTGCAGCGCGATGCCGCCGAGCAGCGCGACGAACTGCGCAAAGATGCTGGAAAAAGTCATGAGAGGCCCCTGTGTGCGCGCGCATCCAACTGGCTGAAGGGGCAGACGTCAACCTGTGCGGCGCACCGGCCGGGCCTATTCCCGTGGAATAGCAGCCGATCGAATTTGCATGGCAGGTTGAACTGGCCGCGGATCAGCGGCCGATCTGCCGCTCCAGCCGCCGTGCCGCGCGGTTTCTGGCGAAGGCGCGCTGTCTCCACCACGTCGTCCTGGCGAAAGCCAGGACCCATACCGCGGAATCTGTCGTTTGCGGATGGTAGACGTACCGAACGACGAGTCTTCGCCAAACCCCGGCCTGTGGTTATGGGTCCCGGCCTTCGCCGGGACGACACCGAATGTGTGGTCCGGGCTCCGCTATCACCGCGGCGACAGGAACGGGATGATCATCGGCACGCGGCGGCAATAGGCGCCGTAGGCGTCCTCGCCGAGCTCCTTGGACAGGAACACCTCCTCCATCCGGCCCTTCTGCCACATGCCGAGTGAGATCAGGATCGCGCCGAGGATCGTCGTGACGAGGCCGATCGCGATGCCGGTGACGAGCATGCCGAAGATCAAACCGGTGTAGATCGGGTGACGCACGATGCCATAGGGGCCGGTGTCGATGACGCGGTGGTCTTCCTTGTGGGTGATGGTGTTGGACCAGAATTTTCCGAGATGCAGCCGTCCCCACCAGGCGAAGGCGATGCCGGCGACCGAGAGGACCGCGGCGATGGTGATGCCGGTGTTGCCGAGCACCCAGAGCGGCTTCCAGCCCATGACTTCCGCAATCCACGGCGTGTACAGGATGCCGCCGACCAGGATCGGCAGGCGATAGCGCTGCGACTCCAGCGTCATCACCTGCTTCTTGGTCTGCCCCTGCCAGAACGAGGCGCCGACCCAGCTGGCGAGAAAGGCGAGCCAGATCAGGGCCAGGAGTTCGGTCGGCCAGGTCGTGGTCCAGCCACCCCAGGCCACGGAGAGAAGCTTGCTGAAATCGAAGGACATGAGGAAAGGTTCTTTGGTTTGGGCGGCGGCCTTAGCCCGCGCGCGAGGAGAGCGCGTGATGCTTGATGGCGCCGGAGGGCTGCTGGCCGTTGCGGGCGAGCAGATGGGTGATGGTTTCGCGCAGCACCGGCTCGATCGGGCGCGGCGCGTAGCCAAGCTCATTACGGGCTTTGCCGATCGAGAGGTCGCTCGCGGCAAGCGCGATGCGCACGCCTTCGCCAGTGCCGTTGGGCGGCCGGCGCGTGATGTGATCGGAGATCTTCTCCAGCATGACGGCGGAAAGTTCGGCGATCTTGCCGGGCACGACGATCGGGAACTGCCGGCGGCCGCTCATCGCCGACATCATTCGGAGGATGCGGCCGAGCGGGACGCAGTCGCCGCCGAGGATGTAGCGTTGGCCGATGCGGCCGCGCTCCATCGTCAGCACGAGGCCCATGGCGACGTCGCGGACATCGACGAGATTGACCAGGAAGTTGAGATGCGGCTGCACCTTCTTCTGGAGGAAGTACCAGAGCATCGCGGTCGGCGGCGTCAGATTGTGGTCGGCGGCACCGATCGGCATGGTCGGCGTGCCGATCACGAGCGGAAAGCCATTGGCCGCGGCCTTCGCGGCATGATGCTCGGCGAGCGACTTCGACCGCGTATAGGCGCCGGGCATCGCGTCGGCCGGCTGCAGCGCCTCCTCGGCGGGCGCGCCGTTGAGGTCGGTATAGGGGAACAGGATCGATTCCGTCGAGCAGTGCAGGAAGCGCGACACGCCGCGCTTCATCGCAGCTGCCAGCACGACCTCGGTGCCGCGGAAATTGACGTCGTGAAAGTCCTGCTTGTTGGCAACCCACATGCCGGGCAGGCCGGCGAGGTGATAGACCTGATCGACGCCGGCCAGCGCGGCATCGACCGCGGCGCCGTCCAGCACCGAGCCGTGAACATAGTCGACGTCGGTATTGGCGGCGGCCGGCGGCCGGACGTCGAGAACACGCACCCGCTGCCCACGGGCGCGGAGCGATTCTACGAGATGATGTCCGATGAAGCCGCTGCCACCGGTAACCAGTACGAGAGCCATGAAGAAGGTTTGCTGTTTCGCTTCTAGAGCTATCGGGTTGAAAGGGAATTGGTCGGAAGAGGCGCCAGAATCGCGGCAAGGTCGCGACGGAAGCCCAGTGCAATGAATAATTTTGCCATGACAAACATCGGTCCCAGCAAAAGATGCGACGGAAACGTGAATAACGAGGCTTCGCGCCCCTCAAAAACCTTGTGGCCGATGGCCTGCGCGGCGAGGCCGAGCCCGACCAGCGCGGCGAAAATCGCCCACATCGTCATGGTGCTAGCTTGCGCCGAAATGGTCGTAGCGATCGAAAACAGCACGATGGAGACGGCCAGAATGCCGACCCCGAGCGCAACGTCGAGCAGCAGCCAATAGATCAGAACCGGCAAGGCCAGGATGACTGCCAGGCTGAGTTCAGTTCCGAACAGCGGCACCTTCACCAACGTCAGCGGCAGCACGGCGCCCGTGAACAGCAAGAGGATACCGACCACATGCATCGCCGTATTCCGGGGATCGCGATGGTACTCGACATAAACGGCAAGTTGGCGTTGAAACAAGCCACCCATCTTGGTCTCATGCAGCACAGGGTTGGGGAAGGACGAACCAGAGCCTATAGCACCTGATAGGGCAGTGCACAAACCGGCACTATTGTCGCGCAAGACCGTGCTGTCGCGCTGTGAAACAGGTCACAAAACAATCAGGACTTCAAGGGGTTCCGTCAGGTGCCGAGGCGCGCTCGTTCAGCGCTTCTTGGCGGGCTTTTTCGTCGCAGGCGCAGGTGCCGCAGCCGGATGCGCGGGTGCCTCCTCCGGTACCTTGGCAAAGGTCAGGATTTGCAACTGGCCGTTGACGGCCGCGGTCGGCTTCGCCCGGTCGAGAAACTGTTCCTCGCCGAGGCCGATCGGGTGCAGCCGCTTGGTCGAGATCTTGAACGTGTTCACCAGCACGTCGCGGATCGCGTCCGCCCGGCGCTGGCTCAGGATCGCATTGGCCTCGCGCGTCTTCGAATTGGATTCGACATGGCCGACGATCAGGAAGGTGTAGGGCAGCAGCGAGGAATGAACCAGCGCGTCCGCGATGCGGCCGACGGTCTGGTAGGACGCCGGCTGGATGATCGGCGTGTCGGCGTCGAACTGAATCTGCGCGTTGAAGGTGGGCAGCTTGGCGAGATCAGGCGCGATCGGCGGCCGGTTCACCGGCCCCGGATCGTTCTTGATCCTGGCCTTGGCGCGCTCCATCACCTGCTGCTTCAGCGCGGGAAGGTCGATTTCGGCGGCCTCTTCGACATGGTTCAGCTTGCCGACGATGTCGTCGCGGGTTGGCGGCGCCGTCTGTGCGCTGGCTGCGCCCGCGAGCAAGGCGAGGCCAAGCGCGATGCCGATTCCGGCAGTGGAGAGCCCCTTCGCGCGCATCATCGATACCCCGCGTCGTCCACGGCCTTCAGGCAGTTGTTGCTGATGCCCTTGGGCGTCGCGACCAGGCAGGGGATCGACTTGCTGGTCTCCTTGGTCGAGCCGCCGCAGACCTTGACGATCTCGCGCTGGCAGGCGTTCGCCACCGTGATGCGCGCGGCGACGCGCTTCTGGATGGCGTCGAAGACGCCGAGATAATCGCTCTGGCACTGCGGCGAGAGCACGTCGCGGTTGCGGGACAGGCACTCCTTCAGCCGGGTCGAATCCGGATTGACGCCGCGGCAATTGGCGACGATTTCCGCACCGCAGCTCGCCGCCAGCTTTCCGATCGAATCGCCAAAGCTCATGGTCTCCGCCGCCGCAAGCGACGGCATAACCAATGCCAGCACGATCAATGTGATGGAGCCCCGGACCATGGCCGCATCTGATACGGGGAAGTTCGCGGTGGTCAAGGGGCGTAGAGCGAAGAAAGACGGCGGCGTAACGCCGCCGCAACAGGGGAGGGCCTCACGCCCGCTGCACGAAGCTGTCCACGACCTTCTTCTCGCCGGCCTTGTCGAAGGCGATGGTGAGCTTGTTGCCGTCGATCTTGGTGACGCGGCCGTAGCCGAATTTCTGGTGGAAGACGCGGTCGGAGAGCGAGAATTCCGAGGTCGTGCCGGTGGATTTGGCGACCAGCTCGCCCTCGATCGTCAGCGGCCCGCGCCGGCGCGAGGAGAAGCTGCCGAAATCGGGGCCGGATGACGAGGAGGACGAGAACGTCGCGGCCTCTTCCTCGAAGCTGCCGTGGCCGCCGGCGCCGGTGCGGCCGCCGCCCCGGTTGCGGTTGGCCTGCGCCCGCTGCCAGCCCGGCGTCGTATAGCTGGAGCCGAACGCCTCCATGTCGTCGAAGCGCGAGGCGCCATAGCCGCCGGTGCCGCCCCAGGCCGAGCCACCCTTGGATTCCGTGATCTCGACATTGGCCGCCGGCAATTCGTCGAGGAAGCGCGACGGGATCGTGGTCGTCCAGGTGCCATGGATCCGGCGGTTGGTGGCGAAATAGATCATGGCGCGGCGCCGCGCCCGGGTCAGGCCGACATGGCCGAGCCGACGCTCTTCTTCCAGCCCGGCGCGGCCCTGTTCGTCCAGCGTGCGCTGGCTCGGGAACAGGCCTTCCTCCCAGCCCGGCAGGAACACGTTGTCGAATTCGAGGCCCTTGGCCGAATGCAGCGTCATCAGCGACACCGCGTCTTCCTCGGCGCCGCCGTCGCGGTCCATCACCAGCGAGATGTGCTCCAAAAACCCTTGCAGGTTCTCGAACTCCTCCATGGAGCGCACCAGCTCCTTGAGGTTTTCGAGCCGGCCGGCGGCGTCTGCCGAACGGTCCTTCTGCCACATCTCGGTGTAGCCGCTCTCGTCGAGCACGATCTGGGCGAGGTCGGTATGCGCGGTGACTTCGCGCTGGGCGCGCCAGCGGTCGAACTGGGCGACGAGGTCGCGCAAGGACCCGCGCGCCTTCGGCTTCAGCTCGTCGGTCTCGACCACCGCGCGCGCTGCCTCGAACAGCGGAATGCGGCGCTTGCGGGCGTGGTCGTGCAGCATCTGCACGGTGGCATCGCCGAGGCCGCGCTTGGGCGTGTTGACGATACGCTCGAAGGCGAGATCGTCGGCCGGTGAATTGATGACACGCAGATAGGCCAGCGCGTCGCGGATTTCGGCGCGCTCGTAGAAGCGCGGGCCGCCGATGACGCGATAGGGCAGGCCGAGCGTGACGAAACGGTCTTCGAACTCGCGCATCTGGTAGGAGGCGCGCACCAGGATCGCGATCTCGTTCAGCTTCTCGCCCTGGCGCTGGATCTGCTCGATCTCCTCGCCGATGCCGCGGGCTTCCTCTTCCGAATCCCACGAGCCCGTCACCGTGACCTTCTCGCCGTCCTGGTCCTCGGTGCGCAGTGTCTTGCCGAGCCGGCCTTCATTGTGCGCGATCAGGTGCGAGGCGGCGGCGAGGATGTGGCCGGTCGAGCGGTAATTGCGTTCGAGGCGAATGACCTTGGCGCCGGGGAAATCGTGGTCGAAGCGCAGGATGTTGTCGACCTCGGCGCCGCGCCAGCCATAGATCGACTGGTCGTCGTCGCCGACGCAGCAGATGTTCTTGACGTGGGGCGTGGCCACCGCCACATGCTCCGTCATTCCGGGGCGATGCGCAGCATCGAACCCGGAATCTCGATCCTCGGACTCACTGCTGGATTCCGGGTTCGGCTCTTCGAGCCGCCCCGGAATGACGGTGGGCGTGGTTTGCTTCGCCGGCGCCTGCGACAGCAGCCGCAGCCACAGATATTGCGCGACGTTGGTGTCCTGATATTCGTCCACCAGGATGTATTTGAAGCGCTGCTGGTACTGCCGCAGGATATCCGGGTGCTCGCGGAAGATGCGGATGTTCTCCAGCAGCAGGTCGCCGAAATCGGCGGCGTTCAGGATCTTCAGCCGCTCCTGATAGCTCGCATAGAGCTTGCCGCCCTTGCCGTTGGCGAAGACAGCGGCTTCGCCCGAGGGCACCTGCGACGGCGTCAGGCCGCGATTCTTCCAGCCGTCGATCAGGCCGGCCAGCATGCGCGCGGGCCAGCGCTTGTCGTCGATGTTGTCGGCCTGAAGCAGCTGCTTCAGCAGCCGGACCTGGTCGTCGACGTCGAGCACGGTGAAGTTCGACTTGAGCTGCGCCAGCTCGGCATGGGTGCGCAGGATGCGGCCGCCGATGGAGTGGAAGGTGCCGAGCCACGGCATGCCTTCCACCGCGTGGCCGAGCATCTGGCCGAGCCGGTGCTTCATCTCGCGCGCGGCCTTGTTGGTGAAGGTCACCGACAGGATTTCGGCGGGGCGGGCGCGGCCCTGGCTCAGGATATGGGCGATGCGCGTGGTCAGCACGCGGGTCTTGCCGGTGCCGGCGCCGGCCAGCACCAGGACCGGGCGGTCCAGCGTCTCCACCGCCTCGCGCTGCTCGGGATTGAGCCCGGACAGGTATTTCGGGCCCACCGAGGCGCGCGCACGCGCGGCGATGCCGCCGGCTGCGGGCTGGTGGTCGGGGACGCTGGTGATCTTGCTCGGCTCGGTCATACGAATCATTTGGCCCCACGATGGCACCGCGGGGTGACGGGAGGGAGCCTTCATAACAGGGATTGGTGCCTATATGGGGCGGCGGTGCAGGGTTTTCCACGTACGTGGCAGGCCGATTTGTTCCTGCGGACCTGGCGAATTTCCACCTTGCGTGGGCAGGAACCATCGTTCCCGCGTCGAGATTGTCTGGACAGGTGGCGCGGCCAGCCGCGCCGACGCAGATAGATATCAAGACGAGGATTTGACCATGCTTGGCTGGGTTGTGACGTTTCTGGTTATCGCACTGATCGCCGGTATCCTGGGCTTTGGCGGTATCGCCGGCGCTTCGATCGAAATCGCCAAGATCATCTTCTTCATCGCGGTCGTGCTGTTCCTGGTTTCGGCCGTGGTCGGCCTCGCCCGCGGCCGCAGGATCTAGCGGTGTTATCCTCATGGTGAGGAGCGCGGAACGCGCGTCTCCCGGACGATGCTTCGCATCGCCTAGAGAACCATGAAGGCCCGACTGTGGCCTTGCATCCTTCGAGACGCCCGCTTCGCGGGCTCCTCAGGATGAGGGGTTTAGCTACCGCTTCGAGGGCATCGCCACGCTCCGGCCGACGCCCTCGGGCCGGGCCAAGTCGCTGTGGGCCCTGGCGATGCCTGCGATGCGCTGCTGGATATCGGGCGGAAACGCCGCAACGCGCCGTGCGTTCATGTCCATGTGCAGCGACATGTTCTCCGAGGTGGCCGATAACCAGCCTTCGGTGGCGTGCCTCATCTCCTCGAACGTATGCAGTCGCTTGTCGTCGGCCTCCAGCAGCCACACCAGGATCCGCACGGGATCGCCGAGATGGATCTCGCGCAGATAGCGCACATGGCATTCGGCGGTGAAGGTCGAACCGTGACGCTCGCTCTTGTAGACCGGACCGATGCCGAGCTCGAGCCAGAATTCGTCGATCGCCCGGTCGAACATCACGTTGTAATAGGCCATGTTGAGATGGCCGTTATAGTCGATCCATTGCGGCTCGATCTGCATGATCGAGGCGCGGAACGGCTCGGCCTTGGGCGCAGTGGCGGTCTCCGGCATGTGTCCTTCCCTGGCTATGCGTCCGGTCGCTTGACTTGACCGGTTAGATGTCCTTTGCCACGGTTCTTCTGTCGGAGGAATTTCCCGTGGGTACGACCATCACCAATAATCCGCCGCGGCCGGAGCCGAAAGCCCTCGCGAGCGCACTGGAGCAGCTTGCCGCACGCTTCGGCAACCGCCTCATCACCTCGCAGGCCGTCCGCGAGCAGCACGGCCATACCACGACGTGGATTCCCAACCAGCCGCCGGATGGCGTGGTGATGGCGCAGGAGACCGCCGATATCCAGGACGTGGTGCGCATCTGCGCCAAGAACCGCGTGCCTGTGATCGCCTTCGGCACCGGCACCTCGCTGGAGGGCCAGGTCAATGCGCCCGCCGGCGGCATCTCGATCGACCTGCGCGACATGAACAAGGTGCTCGCGGTGCATGCCGAGGACCTCGACTGCGTGATCCAGCCCGGCGTCACCCGCAAGGCGCTCAACGAGCATCTGCGCGACCAGGGCTTGTTCTTCCCGATCGATCCCGGCGCGGACGCTTCGCTCGGCGGCATGGCTTCGACGCGCGCCTCCGGCACCAATGCTGTACGCTACGGCACCATGCGCGACAGCGTGCTGGCGTTGAAGGTGGTGCGCGGCGACGGCGAGATCATCACGACCGGCACCCGCGCCAAGAAATCATCCGCCGGCTACGACCTGACGCATCTGTTCGTCGGCGCCGAGGGCACGCTCGGCATCATCTCGGAACTGACCATCCGCCTGCGCGGCATCCCCGAGACCATCGCGGCCGGCGCGGTGTCGTTCGAGACGGTTCACGGGGCGTGTCAGGCCGTGATCCTGGCTATCCAGACCGGCATTCCCGTGGCGCGCATCGAGCTGCTCAATGCCGCGCAGGTGAGGGCCTGCAACGCCTATTCCAAGCTGACGCTGCCGGAGACGCCGCTGCTCTTGATGGAATTCCACGGCAGCGAGATCGAAGTCGCCGAGCAGTCCAAGGCCTTCGGCGAGATCGCAAAGGAATGCGGCGGCGGCGACTTCTCCTGGACGACGAAGCCGGAGGATCGCACCAAACTATGGCAGGCGCGGCACGACGCCTATTGGTCGGTGAAGGCGCTGCGGCCCGGCGACAGTGTCGGCGTGGTCGCCACCGACGTCTGCGTGCCGATCTCGCGGCTTGCCGATTGCGTCAGCGAGACCGAGGAGGATCTCAAGCGGCTCAATCTGCTGTCGCCGATCGTCGGCCATGTCGGCGACGGCAATTTCCACTGCTCGCTGGTCTGCGACACCAACGACGCCGACGAGATGGCGCGCGGCGAGGAGTTCATGCATCGCCTGGTCGAGCGCGCGCAGGCGATGGACGGCACCTGCACCGGCGAGCACGGTATCGGCCAGGGCAAGCAGAAATACCTCAAGGCCGAACTCGGTCCCGAAGCGCTCGACGCGATGCGGGCGCTGAAGCAGGCGCTCGATCCGCTCAATATCTTCAACCCCGGCAAGATCGTGCCTGAGGCGTAGGCTCTGCGCGGCCGGGAACTGGGAACTTTCGGCAATGTTGCCGGTTCCAATTCCCGTCAAGTTCCGATGCCTGAATGGCAGGGCTCTGCGCGGGAGGGTGCGATGATGCGACCGGTCGTTGGAATTGCCGCGGTGGCGTTTGCCTGCATGCTGGCGGGCGCGGCTCTGGCGAAAGGCGGCGGCGGGCATGGAGGCGGCCATGGAGGCGGGCACGGCGGTGGTCACCATGGCGGTGGTCACCACGGCGGCGGCCATTTCCACGGTCATGGCGGTGGGCACGCGCACGGCGGCGGGCATCATCGAGGGATGCGGTTTGCAACCGGCGCCCGCCATGGCGGTCCGAACTTCGGTCAGATCCGCAACGCGGCCATCCGCCCCGCGAATTTCCGCAACGCCCTCAACGTGCATTCCAGCGCCTTCCGCAACGGCCGTCTGATCGGCAATCCGGCGGCGCGAGCCCAGATCGCGGCGGCCGCTGCACTCGCCGGCTGGCATGGCGCCAGCAGCGGATGGTGGCAACATGCGGGCGGCGGTTATGGCTGGGTCGGTCCGCTGTTCTGGCCGTTCGCCTATAACGATCTCTACGACTACACGATCTGGGGCGACGGTCTCGGCTTCTGGGGCTACGGCTATCCGGACATCTATGCCGGCATCTTCGGGCCTTATGGCTACGACGGTCTTGCGGCCTATCTGCCGCAGCGGCCGCAGGGACGGCGGCAAGCGCGCGGCGTTGCGCTGGATCAGCTTTGCGGCAGCGACCGCCGCGAGATCGTCGGTCTGCCGATCGACCAGATCGCCGCCGCGGTGCAGCCGAGGGAGGCGCAAGGCGCAAGCCTCGACGAGCTCGGCAACGCCTCGATCCTGGCGGCGGGCATGATCCGCGCGTCCTGCCCGGTGCAGGTCGCCGCGACGGCGCCCGGTCGGCTGACGGCGATGCAGCAGCGCATCGAGGCGATGGCGAAAGCCGTCGACCTCGTTCAGCCCGCCCTGGATAAATTCTACGGCTCGCTCACGGACGAGCAGAAGGCGCGCTTCAATGCACTGGCCGAGGACCAGCGTCGTACGACAGCTTCGAACAACACCGGGGGATCGCTGGTCCAGAATTGTGGTGCGCCTGCCTTGCTCGATTGGCCCGGCGCCGACATCGAGGCGCGGCTGCGCCCCAACGACACGCAGCGCGCGGCGCTGCAGGTGCTCCAGGATACCAGCGCCAGGGTCAGCGCATCGCTCAAGGCGGCTTGCCAGCCCAACGACGTGATGACGCCGCCGGCGCGAATGGCCGCGGTCCGCAAGCGGCTCGACCTGATGCTCGACGGCGTCAAGTCGGTTCGCGCAGCGCTGGAGGATTTCTACGGGACGCTGACTGACGAACAGAAGGCGCAGTTCGAGGCCATCGGACCACGCCGGACGTCCTGAATGCCTATCGAGCCAGGAAGCGAGGTGAAAAATCGCCTCGCCGATCTCGACAGGCCTCTCTACGCTGAACGACCTGAAGAGCGGTAATACGGCGGCTGGAAGACCGCAGGTGGTGGGGCGATGAAGTGGTTCGCGAGGCAGAAGGTGGCGGACATCTGGGACGAGACGATCGAAGGGCCGCTCGGCGACATCGAAGCCGCCGCGCGTATCCGCGCCATTTGTGACGCCGCGGCCACAAGCGCGGCAGGTTCCGCGCGCGACGACAAGCGCGAGAGCGAACGTTATGAGCGCGCGGCCAAGGTCGCGATGGAAATCGCGATGAAGATCTCGGATGGATTGATGCGCGATGACGCGGTCCATCGCATCGTCGATCTCTGCATGAAGGCGAACGATCTCAAGACGGCGCAGATCCTGTTCCGCGCGATCCACGCCAGCTGGATCCGCGAAACGATACAGCGGGATCACCCCACGCTGGTGCAGTGAACGCCGCTATTTCGCCAATTTGCGCACCGCCTCGTCCACGCTGTGGAAGACGTGCTCGCGGGGCAGGGCGTCGAACAATCTGAAACGTTCGAACGCGTCCTGGGCGCGCACCGATTCCAGCCGTGCCAGCGCGACCGTGACGCCCTGTTCGCTGCACGCCTTGAACAATTCGAGCAAGATCTGCGCGGCGGTGAAGTCGATCTCGACCATGCCGCTCGCCTCCAGCACCAGCAGTTGCGGCGTCGCCGCGCCGAGCACCTTGGTCACGTCGCTGCGAAAGCCCGGCGCGTTGAGGAAGGACAGCGGCGCCTGGAGCCCGATCACGGCGACGCCGGCGATGCGCTCGCCGGTGATGTGCGGATGGGCCGGCCACCAGATCGTGGTGCCGGGCACGCGCTCGAACTCGACCAGCCTGGCGCGTGTCGTGCTCCAGATGCCGTGCAGCAGCGACAGCACGATGCCGAGGAACGCGCCCTGCTGGATCGGCAGCACGATGATCAGTGCGGCGGTGGCGACGATCAGCAGGAACTCGCTTGGGGACTGGCGGTAGATCGTGACGATCTGCTTCACGCGGATGATGCGTAGCGCGACGAACAGCAGGATGCCGCCGAGCGCGGCGTCCGGAACGTGCTGCAACAGTCCCGTGCCGAACGCGAGCAGCGCCAGCACGATTGTCCCGGCGGCAAGGCCCGCGAGCTGCGATTGTCCGCCGGTCTCCGCGACGATGCCCGTCCGCGGCGGGCTGGCATTGACGGGAAAGGCGCCGAACAGGCCGGACAGCACGCTGCCGGCGCCGGCGCCGAGGAAATCGCGGTCGACATCGGCGGGCTTGTCGGGATCGGACGGGAACGACCGCGTGGTCGCGGCGGTCTGCACCATCACCACGACCGTGATCACGAAGGCGAGCGGGACGAGGCGCACCCACAGCTCCGGCGCAAGCTCGGGCAGGGTCGGTCGCGGCAGCGTGCCCGGCACGCTGCCTACGACATTGACGCCCTTGCTCTCGAGGCCGAGCGCGATTGTGGCCAGCGTCGCGGCGACCAGCCCGATCAGTGCGCCCGGAATTTTCGCGCTGACCTTCTCGGAGACGAAGACCACGGCCAGCACGCCCAAGCCGATGCACAGCGTGAAGGGATTGGTGCGGCCGAGCTGGCCAGCGAGCACGCCGATGCGATCGAGTGTCGGCCCGCTCGGCGATTCAAGCCCGAGCACGCCCGGCAATTGCGATACGATGATGTGGACGGAGATGCCGGCGAGGAAGCCGACCATGACCGGCACCGACAACAGGTTCGCGATGCCGCCGAGACGGAAGGCGCCGCCCGCGAGCATCATGGCGCCGACCATCAGCGCCAGCGCAACCGCAAGCCCCTGATAGTCCGGCGACCCGGTGGCCGCCAGCGCCGCAAGCCCGCCGGCGAAGATCGGCGTGATCGTCGAGTCCGCGCCGCAGGACAGGAAACGGTTGCCGCCGAGCAGCGCAAAGCCGAGCGAGCCCGCCATGAAGGCGAAGAAGCCGATCTGCGGCGCGAAGCCGCCGAGCCGCGCGGTGGCCATCTGCTCGGGAATTGCGATCGCCGCCAGCGTCAGCCCCGCCATGAGGTCGCCGGGCAGGGAATAGGACGCGAGTGATCGGAACAGCGGCCATGCGTGCTTGGCGTGAGAATCGTGCGGCATCGAGGTCCCCGGAAATGCTTGTCAGCTGATAAGACTACAGCATTTCCGTATCGCAAGCGGCAGACGCAATTTCTCTACATCCGTCGTCATTGCGAGCGCAGCGAAGCAATCCAGAGTCCCTCCGCGGAAAGATTCTGGATTGCTTCGCGGAGCCTGTCATCGGGCTGCGCTTCGCGCGGACCCGTTGGCTCGCAATGACGGAGGACATATTTGTCCTCCGTATCGCGCGAGTCCCCTTCAGTACCGGCCGCGGTCGTTGTGGTAATCGCCGCCGCGGCCGCCACCACCCATTCCCATGCCGATACCAATTCCTATGCCGATACCTTGCATGACGGCGCCGGGCGGCGGGCCACGATCCGGCGGCGGTGCGCGCTCGTAGATCACTTCGTCGGGCGGCGGCCGGCGCGGCTTCGGCGGCGTCTCGACGACCTTGCGCTTCGGCGGGGTGTCGTCGACACGCTTCTTGATCACAGGCGCCACTGTCGGGTTGACCGGGCTAGCCGGAGGCGTGGGCGTCGAGCACGGGCAGGTCGGGGCCATCGCGACGGCGACCGGGACGGGCGTGGCTGCGACCGTCGCGGGCAGGACGTAGTTGCGGTTCTGCACGCGAAGCAGCAGCCTGCGCGCGGTTGCAGCGAGGTCGCTGTTGTCCCAGTTGGCGAGGTAAGCCTCGAACGAGGCGCGGGTGTTGATCGCGACCGCGCGCTCCCAGGCCAGCATCTGGCGCCGGCGCTCCAGCACCGTGCGCAGGCGCGGCGTGCGGGCGTCCTGCGTGTACAGCTCGATATAGGCCTGATACGCCTCGGCGGTGTCGTCGGCGATCACGAGCTCATAGGCGACCTTCGCCTCCCTGCCCTGCAAATCCTTGCGCCAGTCCGCGACACTGCGCGTGCCGCCGGCGAGCGCCATGGCGGATGCGCCGGGAAGGGCGGGCTGCTGGCTGCTGCTCTCGCCGCCGAAGAACTTGAAGTCGGTCGTCAGCGACGAGCTTTCCCACGGGATCTGCCGTCCGTCGGTCGACTGCGCCACAGCGATGCGGATGCGCTTGAACACTTCCTCGATCGGCAGGTTCGGTTGCTTCGCGACCGAGAGCGCCGCGGTGGTGTAGGGGCTGTCGATGCCGGAACCGTCCTCGGCCTCGGCGCCGGGCGAGGTCGAATAGGAAATGAACGAGCCGGGCGCACCGGCCTTGGTGTCGACGATCGCAAGCCCGTGTCCGGCGCCGCTGAGTGCGGGGAACGGGTTGTTGCGGCAGGCATCGAGCATGAAGATGCGCGCCCGCGTCGGCAGCGCGCCGAGCGTGTTGAGCAGATCGTTCAGCCGCACGCCCTGGAGCGGAATGTCGGCCTCGCGCTTGGGATCGAGATCGACCGGCACAAGATAGTTCTCGCCGTCGATCTGAAGGCCGTGGCCGGCATAGAACACCAGCGCGACGGTGTCGGCGCCGCTGGCACTGACCTTGCCGGCGAAATCCGAGATCGCCGTGCGCATCTCGTTCTGCCCGAGGTTGGCCGCCGCGGTGACGGTGAAGCCGGCGTTGCCGAGCAGCTCCGTCATTCCCTTGGCGTCGTTGGCGGCGTTGGGCAGCTCCGGCACCGTGCGATAGGCGGATTGGCCGATCACGAGGGCGAGCCGCGCTTCGGCCGCGGCCTCCGTCGGCGTCATCAGCTGCGTGAGCGCAAGAAGGCTGGAAGCAAGGAACAAATGGCTGAGGATTGGACGGCGCATGGTGTCACCTCCATCAACAATGGGCGCGAGGATGTCACCGTTTCTAGTCGTCCGCCATGACTCTGTCTGTGCACTGGATCACGTTGCGAGCTGCGGCAAAATGGGCAGCGGAGCTGGCGTGTCAGGCCGTGTGCCGTCAGAACAGGCCGCGGTCCCAGGGCGGGTCAGGCGCAAAATGCGCGGCGAGAAAGTCGATGAAGGCGCGCACCTTGGCCGGCGGACGGCGGTCGGGCAGGTAGACCGCATGCACGGCCGAGGTCTGGATCTCCGGCTGGTCGAGCGGAAGCGCCAGAAGCGTGCCGGCGCGAAGGTCGTCGGCGATGATGAAGGTTGGCTGTCGCGCTAGGCCGAGGCCCGCCAATGTTGCCGCGCGCAGCGCATCGCCATTGTTGGCGCGCAGGGTGCCGCTGACCTGGACGCGGATCTCGCCGTCGACACCGAACAGCCATTCCGCAGCGCTCGCCTGCTGCGAAAGCGTGTAACCGAGGCAGTTATGCGCGGCGAGGTCGGCGACGCAGCGCGGCGTGCCGTGTTTCGCCAGATAGGACGGCGCGGCGCAGACCACGAGGCGGTTCGGCGCGAGCTTTCGCGCCACCATGCTGGAGTCGCGCAGCTTGCCAATGCGGATCGCGAGGTCCCAGCCTTCCTCGGCGAGATCGACGAGGCGGTCGTTGAGGCCGAGCTCGACGGTGACCTCGGGATGGCGTTCCGAAAACTCGGCGATCGCCGGCGCGATCTGCCGCGTGCCGAACACGACGGGCACGTTGACCCGCAGCAGCCCGCGCGGCTCGACGCGCTCGCGCGCGACCGCGGCGTCGGCGGCCTCCATGTCGGCGAGGATGCGCTCGGAGGATTCCAGATAGCTCCGTCCGGCCTCGGTGATGGACAGCCGCCTCGTGGTCCGGTGGAACAGTTTCGTGCCGAGCCGGGCCTCGAGCGCGGCGACATGCTTGGTCACCATGGTCTGCGACAGGCCCATGGCCCGGGCCGCGCCCGACAGGCTGCCGATCGCCGCCACCTTGGCGAAGACTTCCAGGCTGGTCAGCCGGTCGAGCATTTATCTCACTCTGCTGGTGTGAAGTATCATTCCAATATAGTAGATTATCGTTCGATTTAGAATAGATCATAGCTGCCTCCAACAAGGAGACCGCCATGATCGATTCCCGTACCGCTCCCTATGCCGCGCTCGTGCTGCGCGTGACGCTGGGCGCGCTGTTCCTCGCCCACGCCGGCCTGAAGCTGTTCGTCTTCACCCCGGCCGGGACCGCAAAGTTCTTCGGCAGCCTCGGCTTCCCGCCCGAACTCGCCTACGTCATCATGACGGTGGAAGTTCTCAGCGGTGTCGCGCTGATCCTCGGCGTCTGGACCCGCTATGCGGCGCTGGCCGGCATCCCGATCCTGCTCGGTGCGATCTTCACCGTGCACGGCGCCGCCGGCTTCTTCTTCACCAATCCGAAGGGCGGCTGGGAATACCCCGCCTTCTGGGCGATCGCGCTCGCGGCGCAGGCCCTGCTCGGCGACGGCGCCTACGCGCTGCGTCCGTCCCGCGATGTCGCGGCGTCGACCGGCCAGCTCAGCGGCGCGCATTCGCGCTGAGGTCACGACATCCGCTCGAACGCACAAGCCGCGGGATCAGGATCCCCGCGGCTTGTTTTGTTTCGTGCAAACCAATCAATCTGCGTTCGGCATTGATCCATACCTGAATTGGATCGATCCGCGTCAATCTTGCATGGCAGGTCTTGTCGCTGCCGTGCGGCATGATCGAAAACGCCTATAAATGCAGGCGCTCCGCTGCGGTCTCTGCCGGCGCGCCTGCCTCTCGCACCGTTGCGGCACCCCGGCCGCAACCCTTGCCTGTGTCGTCGCTTTGGCCATACAGTCCGAGCAAAGGCCGCACGCAACGATCGCGGCTGCGAACAAAAAATACCGGGAGAGACCGCACCATGACCATCGTGCCCGTGAACCGTCGCGCGTTCATCAAGTCATCGGCGGCGGTCACCGCCGGCCTCGTGCTCTCTCCCGCCATCATCGGCCGCGCTGAAGCTGCGACGCTGAAGCTGAAATGCTCCTCCTCGCTGCCGAACGATCCCAAATTCGCCAACGGCCGCGTCTACTACGACAACCTCGTCAAGAACCTGAAGGCGAACGGCCTCGGTGAGCAGGTCGAAGTCGCCTTCTTCCCGGACAATCAGCTCGGTCAGGAAATCGACGTCATCAATTCGGTGAAGCTCGGCGTCATCGACCTCATGGTGTCGGGCTCGTCGATCTCGGCCAATCTGACGCCGCTGGTCGGCACCTTCGACCTCGGCTTTCTCTTCTCGAGTTTCCCGCAGCAGACCAAGGCGTTCGACGCCGGCGCCGCCAAGCCGATCGAGGATGCGCTGCTCAAGGGCAGCAACATCCGCATCATCGCCTGGGCCTACAATTTCGGCTCCCGCAGCGTCCTGGCGAGGAAGCCGGTGAAGACGCCGGAGGATCTCGCCGGCCTCAAGATCCGGACATTGCCAAATCCCGTCATCACCGAATGCCTGCGCCTGATGGGGGCCGCTGCGACGCCGCTCGCGTTCGGCGAAATCTACACGGCATTGCAGGCCGGCGTGCTCGACGGGCTGGAGCACGATCCGCCGACGATCCTGGCCAGCAAGTTCTTCGAAACGGCAAAATTCTACGCGCTGACGCAGCACAATTTCTCGCCGCTTGCGATCTACTTCAGCGACATGACCTACAACCGCATGGACCCGAAGCTGCGCGACGGTTTTCTCGATGCCGCAAAGAAGGCCGCAATCGATACGCGTGCCCATGGGCTTGCAGTCGAGAAGGAGGCGCTGGCGGCCTTGACCGAGAAGGGCGTGACGGTGGCCGAATGCGACCGCGAGGCGTTCAAGAAGCGCGTCGCGCCGCAGCACGAGAACTTCATCAAGGCGCGGCCGGAATCCAAGGCCGTCATCGACATCATCCGCGCGACGCAAGCTTGAGATGACGATGACCGCCGCCGTGCCCGTCTCGGGCGGCCGCCACGGGAGCATCACCCAGCTGCTTCGCGTCAGCGACGTGATCGCGGCCATTCTCCTGGCCGCCGATCTCCTGGTCGTCTGCGCGTCCGTGCTGCTGCGCTTCTGCTTCAATGCGCCGGTCGAATGGTCTGACGACGTCGCGCGCGGATTGATGGTCGGCTCGGCCTTCTTCGGCGCGGCGAGCGCGCTGGCGCGCGGCGAGAATGTCGGCGTGTCCTTCTTCCGCGACCTGTTGCCGGCGAGGTTGCGGGCGCTGGTCGATGCCGCGAGCGCGCTGCTGGTCGTGCTGATCTCGGGCTACGTCGCCTATCACGCCATCAAGCTGGGCTCGCTGACGGCGGGCCAGACCACCGGATCAGGATTGCCGCTGGAACTGACCTTCTATCCGATGGGCATCGGTGCGCTGTTCATGACGGTGTTCGCGATCGACCAGCTCTGCGCCCGGCCGTTTCCTGACATCGCGAGGGGGCTCGTTGCAATCGTCGTCGTCACCGGCCTCTATCTCGCCTGGGATTATCTGTCGCCGTCGTCGGTGCCGTCGGCGGGCACCCTGATGCTGATCGGCTTCTTCGCGACGCTGTTCGGCGGATTGCCGATCGGCTTTGCGCTGGCGCTGGCCGCGCTGATCTTCATCTGGGTCGAGGGCGCGCTGCCCGGCGTGATCTTCGCCCAGCAGATGGCGCGCGGCATCGACAATTTCGTGCTGCTGGCGATCCCCTTCTTCATCCTCGTCGGCTACCTCATGGAAGCCAACGGCATGTCGGTGCGCCTGATCGAGCTGCTGCAGCGTGGGGTCGGCCGCATGCGCGGTGGGCTGAACGTCGTGATGGTGGCCTCGATGGTGCTGTTCTCCGGCATCTCAGGTTCGAAGATGGCCGACGTCGCCGCGGTCGGCTCGGTGCTGATCCCGGCAGCGCGCCGCTCGAAGCAGAATCCGGGCGGCGCGGTGGCGCTGCTCGCGGCGTCCGCGGTGATGGCGGAGACCATCCCGCCCTGCATCAACCTGATCATCCTCGGCTTCGTCGCGAACCTTTCGATCGGCGGCCTGTTCGTCGCAGGGCTGTTGCCGGCGGCGCTGATGGCGCTGGTCTTGATCGCGGTGTCCATCATCTTCGGCAAGCGGCCGGCGGATGCCGAGGACGTTGCGCCGCAGATGCCGGTGTCGGGCCTGTGGAGCGGCGCGATCGCCTCGTTCGGCCTGATCTTCATGATCTTCTTCGGCTTCAAGAGCGGCTTTGCCACAGCCACCGAAATCTCGGCGTTTGCCGTGGCCTATGCGCTCGTCATCGGCAGCCTGGTGTTCCGCGAGCTCAGTTTCAAAACGGCCGTGCACAGTTTCGTGCAGGCCGCAACGCGCGCAGGGCTCGTGCTGTTCATCGTCGCCGCCGCGCAGTCGCTCGCGTTCACGCTGACCTTGCAGCAGGTGCCGCATGCGGTCGGCGACTTCATGCTCGGATTGTCCAAGACCTCAGGCGTCTGGCTGTTCATCCTGCTCGCGATCGCCGTGCTGATCGTGATGGGCTCGGTGCTGGAAGGCGCGGCCGCGCTGATCATCTTCGGGCCGCTGCTCCTGCCGGTGGCCGTGCAGCTCGGCATCGATCCCCTGCATTTCGGCGTCGTGCTGGTGATCGCGATGGGCATCGGCCTGTTCGCACCGCCGCTCGGGCTCGGACTCTATGGCGCCTGCCTGATCGGCAACGTGCCGATCGAGCAGACGGTGAAGCCGATCATGGGTTATCTTGGCCTCTTGTTCCTCTGCCTGCTCGTCATTGCCTTCGTGCCATGGCTCTCGACGGCGCTGCCGCGGGCATTCGGCTACTGAAGGAGTCTTGCCGTGAAAGTCCTGCTCGCCCACACGCCGGAGATGCGGCGGAATTACTACGGCGATCGCAGCCTGAACGGCCTGCGCGCGGCCGCCGAGGTGATCCTGCACGAGGGCGATCAGCCGCTCGACGCGGCCGGTCTCGTCCGCGCGGCCAGGGACGTTGACATCATCGTCGCCGATCGCATGACCGAGGGACGCGGCGAGATCTTTCCGCAATTGCCGCATCTGCGGGCCTTCGTCCGCTGCGCCGTCGACATCCGCAACGTCGACGTCGATGCGGCCTCGAAGGTGGGTGTGCTCGTGACCCGCGCCGGTCCCGGCTTCGTGCAGGCGGTCGCCGAGCTCGCGCTCGGCTTCATGGTCGATCTCTCCCGCGGCGTGTCGCGGACGACGGCGGACTACCAGGCCGGCCGCCAGCCAGAGGCACGGATGGGCCGCCAGCTCGCCGGCAGCAAGATCGGCATCATCGGCTACGGCAGTATCGGCCGCTATCTCGCCGAGATCGCGAAGGTGCTGCGCATGGAGGTGTTGGTCTCCGACCCCTTTGCGACCGTCGGCGACAACGCCATCAGGCAGGTCGGTCTCGACGAGCTCCTCGCTGCGTCCGACTATGTCGTCTGCCTTGCGATCGCCAACGCAGAGACCGAGAATTTGATCGGGGAGGCGGCGCTGGCGCGCATGCAGAAGCATGCCGTGTTCATCAATCTGTCGCGCGGCAATCTCGTCGACGAGGCGGCCTTGGCACGCGCGCTGCGCGAGAACCGCATCGCCGGTGCGGCAATGGATGTCGGCCGCGCGCCCGACCAGATGCCGACGCCGGAGCTGGCCAAGCTGCCCGGCGTCATCGCCACCCCGCATGTCGGCGGGCTGACGCCGCAGGCGATCGAGTACCAGTCGCTGGAGACGGTGCGGCAGGTGGAGGCCATCGTCAGGGGCGAGGTCCCGCAAGGCGCCGTCAACGCGGAGCGCTGGACGCGGCGGCCCTAGAGCCTATCCACCGCCCTGAACGTCCCGTCTTTCTGGATCACGGTCAGGAACACCTTCGGCTGGGCGTCGATCATTTGCATGCCGACGGTGACGACGCTGCCGCTGATGTCGAAGCGGCCGACGTCGTTGATGGCGCGCAGGAGACTCGCGCGCGTCGGTTTCGGTCCCGCCTTCTCCAGCGCCGCGGCAGCGAGGCGGCCGGAGAGATAGCCTTCGAGCGACACGAAGTCGGGTGTTAGCGTCGGGTCGAACGCCGTCTGCGCCGCCTGGTAATCGGCAACGAGCTTGAGCGAGCGGTCCCAGGGAAACGGCACCACCTGCGAGACGATGACGCCCTCGCCGTCGGGGCCGAGCTCCCTGGCGAGCGCATTGGCGCCGACGAAGGAGATGTTGACGAAGGTCGGCGAGGCGCCGCTGCGGTGCGCGAGCTTGATGAACTCGGCGCAGGGACCGTAGGTCCCGACCATCACGATGGCCTCGGGTTCGGCGCGCTTGATCATCCGCCAGGCCGAGGCGACGGCGCGGGTGTTGCGCTCGAAGGTGCCTTCGGCGGCAAGCTCGAGGCCGCGCCTGGCAAGCGCGCGCTTCACGCCGACGAGACCGTCGCGGCCGAAGGAATCATCCTGGTAGAAGATGCCGATGCGGGTGAACCGGCGGTCCTCGGTGAGGTGCTTGATCCATGCTTCGGCCTCCGCGCCATAGCTCGCGCGGATGTTGACGACGTTCGGAAGCTCGAGGTCGCGCAGGAATTCGGCGCCGGTGAACGGACCGATGAAGGGGACGTTCCTGGCGCTGGTGATCGGGATCGTCGCGATCGCGGTCGGCGTGCCCACCGCGCCGATCAGCGCGAACACCTTGTCGTCCTCGATCAGCCGCAGCGTCTGCGCCACCGAACGATCGGGGTCGTAGCCGTCGTCGCGGCTGATGAGCTGGAGCTTGCGGCCATGGACGCCGCCCTTGCCGTTGATCTCGTTGAACGCCGCGACGATGCCTTGCCGCATGCGCTGCCCGAGCGCGGAGGAGGGACCTTCGAGCGCGGCCGCCTGGCCGAACAGGATCGCATCGTCGCTGACGCCGACCTCGTCGCCTTTCGCGGGCAGCATTGCCGCGGTCAGCAATGCGATGGTCAAGGCGAGGTATGTCGCGGATCGCGATCGTGTCATGTGGGTGCTTGTCGGATGCAGGACGCGTTGCGGAAACGATAGTTATGCGGGCTGAACAGGTCGCTAACCGGCGCCGCGCCGACGATCCGTAAGACTCCGGGTAAAACCGGCAAGTTACTGCCAGTCTGCTGCAACTTTGCAGGTCGATCGTTAACTAAGCCGCGCAATCCCGGACGACCGGGTTCCGAAATTTTGCAGTTCTTAACCCCGATCCTTGTCCGATAGTGGCTCCGGCGGCTCAACCAGAAGTTCGTGCCGCCGCGCCGATGGGGACTTGCGGATCAAGATGGGCGGTCGCGATCAGAACGATCAGGATCGGAAACGGATGACCGGATGGTGGCGTGTCGCGCCGCTGCTCGGGCTCTATCGCCCTGCGCTGGTCGCGGTTGCCGTCGGCCTGCTGTTCTCGGTCGTGGGCGCGGCCGCCGTTGCGCGGTGGGAAAACCGCGTCAACAAGCTCGAGTTCGAGAACGCGGCCGAAACCGAAGCGATCGTCATGCAGAACGGCATGAGCGAGTATATCTCTAGGCTCGTCGCGCTGCGCACGCTGTTCGAATCAACCAACGAGGAAATCACCCGCAGCGAATTCGAGACCTTCAGCACCCGTCTGTTCGAGCGTCATCCCGGCATGCTGCGAATCGCCTGGCTGCCGCGCGTCAACCGCAAGGAGCGCGCCGAATACGAGGCCGCCGCGATCATGGACGGCGTGCCCGACTATCGGATCAAGTCGCTCCAGGGTGATGCCTTCGCGGTCGCGCCGCAGAGCGACGAATATTTCCCGGTGTTCTACTCGACCCAGCCCAAGACCTCGCAGGTCTACGGCATGGATTACGCGACCGTCCCGGAACGTCGTGCGGTCCTGGAACGGGCGCGCGACAACGATCGGATCGCGGCCCTCCGCACCCGCCTGTTCGAACCCAAGGAGGGCGGCCGGCTGCCCGACGTCCTCGTGGCCATTCCCGTCTACGCCAAAGGGACGTCGCGCGAGGCGGTCGCGGACCGGCGTCGCAATCTGGCCGGCTTCGTCGTCGGCGTGTTCGACCTGCCGGTGCTGGTCCAGTCCATTCGCGTGACCACCGGCGCAAGCCCCGCAGTCAGCGTCAACGTCTATCCGCCCTTCACGGGACAGATCGTCAGCCTCGAACAAAGCCTGCCGGATTATTCGTCGGCCGCCACGGCGCCGCAGTCGATGCGGGACGTCGCGCGGGCCCTGCACTGGTCGGGCAGTCTCAAGATCGGCGACACCGACTGGCAGGTGCGCGCCATGCCGACGGCTGGCGGCGCGCTCGAGACGTCCTACGATCGCGCGGTCGCGGTCCTCATCGTCGGCATGCTGCTGACGCTGTCGCTGTCGGCTTATCTCATGCTGGCAAGCCGCAATTCGCGGCGCCTGTCGCTGGCGAACCGTCGGGTGCTCGAGCTCGCCCAGACCGACATCCTGACCGGTCTGCCGAACCGTGCCTTCTTCCTCGCCCGGCTCGACGATCTCAACGGCCAGCTCAACGACAGCGGTTCGACCTTCTCGATCCTGATGCTCGATCTCGACCGCTTCAAGAACGTCAACGACTCGCTCGGTCACGGCGCCGGCGATGCGCTGCTGCGCCAGGTGGCGCAGCGGCTGAAATCCGCGCTGCGCGCCACCGACGTCTTGGCGCGGCTCGGCGGCGACGAGTTCGCCATCATCCAGGAGGGCTGCGAGGACCAGCGCGTCTGCTCCACCGAGCTGGCGGGACGGATCGCCAAGCTCGTGGCCGAACCGTTCCTCCTGCCCGGACATCGTGTCGAGATCGGCACCAGCATAGGCATTGCGATCGCGCCGGACCATGGCAGCGACCAGGAGCAGTTGCTGAAGAAGGCCGACCTTGCGCTCTATCGCTCGAAGTCAGCGGGCCGCAACTGCTTCACCATCTACGACGAGGCGATGTCGGCCGAGCTCGAGGCGCGCAGCACGCTGGAAGGCGACCTGCGCGACGCCATCGCGCTCTGCCAGCTCGAGGTGCACTACCAGCCGTTCGTCGATGCGGCCGGCGGCCAGCGGCGCGGCTTCGAGGCGCTGGTGCGCTGGCGCCATCCGAGCCGCGGCCTGATCCCGCCGGACCAGTTCATTCCGCTGGCCGAGGAGACCGGGCTGATCGTGCCGCTCGGCGAATTCGTGTTGCGGCGCGCCTGCGCGGATGCGGCCGGCTGGCCCTCCGGCCTCGCGGTCGCGGTGAACCTGTCGCCGATCCAGTTCAAGGAGGCCGAGCTGTTCGAGATGATCTGCGCGGCGCTCGCCGATTCCGGCCTGCCACCGCAGCGGCTGGAGATCGAGATCACGGAATCGGTCCTGCTCGAACGCGGCGTCGAGAACCTCGCTTTCATGGAGCGGCTGAAGAGCATCGGCATCGAGCTCGCGCTCGACGATTTCGGCACCGGCTATTCGTCGCTCAGTTATCTGACCACGTTCCCGTTCGACAAGATCAAGATCGACAAGTCGTTCATCCGCAACCTCACGCATCAGCCGCGCAGCTCCGCCATCATCGCCTCGATCCTGACGCTGGCGCGCGGGCTGGACATGTCGGTCACCGCCGAGGGCGTCGAGACATGCGAGGAGTTCGAGCGGCTGAAAGCGCTCGGCGTCAATTTGGCGCTAGGCTATCTGTTCGGGCGTCCGCAGCCGGTCGACCAGATCGCATTCGACGAGTCCGTCCGGCCTTCGCAACTCGACGCCGCCTGAGCCGAAATATCTCTGAGAGGCCGTCATGCCCGGGCTTGTCCCGGGCATCCACGTTCTTTGTTCCGCGTGGGTAAGGCGTGGATGGCCGGGACATAGGCGAGCGGAAGCGACGCCGTCCTTCGCATAGGCGAGCGGAAGCGACGCCGTCCTTCGGACGGCTGTGCCCGGCCATGACGCTGTGGAAGCTGCGGAGCAAATTCCCAAGTGCGATTCTCCCGCGCGATACGGGCATCCGCGAAAAGCGCTTGACCCGGGCGTCCCCGGATGGTCGGTAGGATCGTCTAGGGATGAAATAAGCACAACATGCGGCTTCCGTTCTTCTACGGCTGGGTCGTGGTCGCGGTGACCTTCGTCACCATGGCCATCGGCGTCAACGCACGCACCGCGTTCTCGCTGTTCTTTCCGCCGATCATCTCCGAATTCGGCTGGGAGCGCGGGATCACCGCAGGCGCATTCTCCTTCGGCTTCGTGGTGTCGGGCGTGGTCAGCCCGCTGATCGGCCGCCTGATGGACCGCGCCGGTCCGCGCGCGGTGATGGAGCTCGGCGTCGTGCTGATGGGCGGCGGGCTGCTGCTCGCTCCGCTCACCAGCGAGCCCTGGCATCTCTACGTGACCATCGGCGTCATGGTCGGCGCCGGCAGCGTCTGTCTCGGCTATTCCGGCCAGTCGCTGTTCCTGCCGAACTGGTTCATCCGCAAGCGCGGCTTTGCCATCGGCATCGCCTTCGCCGGCGTCGGCATCGGCTCGGTGACGCTGCTGCCATGGGTGCAGCACATGATCGAACAGACCGGCTGGCGCACGGCCTGCACCGCGATGGGTCTGCTCATCCTGATCGTGCTGGCGCCGATCAACCTGTTCCTGCACAGGCGCCCCGAGGATATCGGCCTTCGACCGGATGGCGATGCCGCGCCGGTCCCCGGCGCCGCAAAGCCGGTCTCCAACATCGTCGATCCCGTCTGGGTCGGCACCGAGTGGACGCTCAAGCGCGCCGTCGGGACGGCGCGGTTCTGGTGGATCGCGGTCGGCTATTTCTCCGGCCTGTACATCTGGTACGCGGTGCAGGTGCACCAGACCAAGTTCCTGCTCGATATCGGCTTCAGCCCCGGTGTCGCGGTGTGGGCGCTTGGCATTGTCAGCCTGCTCGGCATTCCCGGCCAGATCGTGCTGGGCCACGTTTCCGACCGCATTGGACGGGAATGGGTCTGGGCCATCAGCTGCGCGGGTTTTGCGATCTGTTTCGCGGCACTGATGGCGCTGAAGTTCGAGCCTTCGCTCTGGCTCGTCTATCTCATGGTGTTCGCGCAAGGCGCGCTCGGCTACGGCCTCACCTCGATCATGGGCGCGGTGGTGTTCGAGATCTTCCAAGGCAAGCACCAGGGCAGCATCTTCGGCACGATCATGCTGGCGGCCCTGGCCGGCGGCGCGGCCGGTCCCTGGCTCACGGGTTTTCTCCATGATCGCACGGGCGATTACACGCTCGCCTTCGCCATCGCCATCGTCGCGAGCGCACTGTCGGCGCTGTCGGTATGGCGGGCATCGCCCGGCAAGGTGCGCGCTGTGGCCGGCCGGCTGCACAAGCTCCAGGGCGCACGCGCGGAGTAGGTTCCACACGCATCGGATTACCTTCGTCTCTTTCGCGGACCGTTAAGCATGCCGCGTCTTGGCGGGACGCGGCGGGACTGCAAAAACATCTTGGACACCATCGAAGCGCTAGCCTCGATCGATTTCTGCTTCTTCCCGATGACTCCGGGTCCAACGATGTCTGCCTCCGATCGTCTTGTGACAGAAACTCCGGAACTGCTGCTGGCTGCGCTCGAACGCGCCGACGATGGCGTCGTCATCGTCGATGACGCGCAGCGCATCACGCACTTCAACAGCGCCGCGGAGCGGATCTGGAAGCTCGCGCGCACCGAGGTGCTCGGTCGCGATGCCGGCCTTCTCACCCTCAAATGCCTCCAGGCCGGCGCGGTCACGGATTTCCGCGACGAGATCAGCCTCGTGCGGCGCGACGGCAGCCGCATCAAGGCGGCCATCACGCTGTCCTCCGCGACCATCGATGGCGCGGTCCATCACATCGTGTTCGCCCGCGACGTCACCGCGGAGGCCGAGCGCCGTGTGCGGATCGGGCTTCTCCACGCCGTTTCCGACCAGACCAACCGCGTGGTGATCATCACCGACACCGAGCAGAACATCGTCTACGTCAATTCGGCGTTCACTTCGCTGTTCGGCTATACCAGCGCGGAGGCCGAAGGACGCCGCGCGGGCGAGCTCATCGCCGGCCGCCACACCGATCGCAAGGCCGTCGCCAAACTCGTCAAGCGTCTGATGCATGGCGGCCGCCGCGGCGAGGCCGAGGTGCTCGCCTACGACAAGGACGGCGAGGAGATCTGGGTCTGCGCCCGGATCGATGCCTTCCGCGACAAGAAGGGCAGGGTCAGGCACATCTTCGCGCTGCTCGAGGACATCACCGAGACCAGGCAGCTGCGCTCGCTCCAGCAGCTCATCATGAGTTCGCTGGCCGACGAGGTTCCGATTACCGAGATCGCCGACCGGCTGTGTCGCCGCGTCGAGGAGATTGCGCCCGACGTCGTCTGCTCGCTGCTTCACGTCGATGCCGCAGGCCTGATCCACCCGCTCGGGGGTCCGAGCCTGCCCGAGGACTATTCCCGCGCATTGGACGGCGTTGCGATCGGCCCCGATGTCGGCTCCTGCGGAACGGCTGCCTATTATGGCGAGCCGGTCCTGGCTGAGGATCTCGACACCGATCCGCGCTGGCAGCCCTACAAGGCGATGCCGCTCGGAATTGGCCTGCGCGCCTGCTGGTCGACCCCGGTCAAGGCCAAGGACGGAAGGGTCATCGCCACCTTCGCCTTCTACTACCGGGAACCGCGCGCGCCGAGCAACTGGCACCGGCGCATCGTCGATGCCTGCGTCAACCTCGGCGCGTTTGCGATCGAGCGTAAGGAGGCGCGCGCGGAGATCGCGCGGCTCGCCTATCACGACATCCTCACCGGCCTGCCCAACCGCGCGCAGCTGCGGCACCTGATCTCGGCCGCGATCGACGCCTGTCCGACCGGCAGCCACGTCGCGCTGGCCTTCCTCGACGTCGACCATTTCAAAGACGTCAACGATACGCTCGGTCACGCCGCCGGCGACGAGCTCCTGATCCAGCTCGCGCAGCGGCTGCGCGAGCAGATCGGGCCCGAAGACATCCTGGGCCGGCTCGGCGGCGATGAATTCGTCGTGCTGCTGCCGCATCGCAACGCCGAGAGTGCCGGGCGTGTCGCGACCGGGATCACCGAGGCGCTGGCTGCGCCGTTACGGCTCGGATCCAGGCAGATGCAGATGTCGGCCAGCATCGGCATCAGCCTCTATCCCGATCATGCCACCGACATCGACACGCTGATGCAGCAGGCCGACGCCGCCATGTACATGGCCAAGCAGGCCGGACGTTCGACCCATCGGCTGTTCAGCGCCGAGATGAACGGGTTGACCGAGCAGCGGCTGGCGCTGATCGCGGCGCTGCGCCGTGCCATCGCGGAGGGCGAGCTCACGCTCAGCTACCAGCCGCAGATCCGCAGCTGCGACGGCGCGATCCATGGCCTCGAGGCGCTGGCGCGCTGGCATGATGCCGAACTCGGCGACGTCTCGCCGGCAAAGTTCATTCCGCTTGCCGAGGAATGCGGCCTGATCGAGCAGATCGGCCTGTGGTCGGTGCGCGAGGCCTGCCGGCAGATGGCGAGCTGGCGCCGCGCCGGGCTCAACATCCCCTGCGTGTCGGTGAACCTGTCGCCGATCAATTTTCGCAACGTCACGCTGGCGGCGCGGCTGGCCGACATTCTGGCCGAATACGGGCTGCCGCCGGACGCGCTGATGCTGGAGATCACCGAAGGCGCGTTCATGCAGGACAGCGTCGCCGCGATCGAGACGATGAACGCGATCCGCGAGCTCGGCGTCGGGCTCTCGGTGGACGATTTCGGCACCGGCTATTCCAGTCTCAGCCGCCTCGCGCACCTGCCGATCCGCGAGCTCAAGATCGACCGCAGTTTCATGCGCGACATCGAGAAGGACGCCGGCGCGCTCGCGATCGCCACCGCCGTGGTGCGCGTGGGGCAGGGCCTCGGCATGACCGTCGTCGCCGAAGGCGTCGAGACCGAGGCGCAGCGCAAATTGCTGGCCGATCTCGGTTGCGACGTCGTGCAGGGCTTCCTCTACGCGCCCGCGCTTCCCCCGGTCGCGTTCGAGCGCTGGCTGATCGAGCACTGCGCCGAGCAGGCGAGGGCGATGCCGGGCCGGCTCGATGCTGCGGCGGCGGGGCGCGACGCGGTGAAGCGCTCGGCGTAGAGCTAATCGGCCCGCGAAGGCGTGCCACGGAGTCCATGCTCATCTTCCTTGTGATCCATGGAAACCGCCGGCGGTGCCCGCTCGCAGTCATCAGTTTTGCGGCACGAAACGGCCGAAGGAAGGCAGTCTGAGACAAAGCTTGATGATGAGAGGAAGCGCGAGCACGGGAATGACGCACGCGGCGACATAGCCCTCCGCGAGTGGCGGTAGACCGAAGCTCGCTGCCGCCCACACGAGAGTGACGTTACGGTTTCCGGTCACGAGGCCTATTGTTCCGGCGGTCTGCAGCCCCAGCCTGGCGAAGGTGAGAGTAGCGAGCGCGCACAACCCGAAATTGGCAACGATTGCCGCGACGAGCATCATGTCGAAACGCAGGGCATTGCTGGTCCATTGGGCGCTGATGCCCTGTGAAGTGGCTAGTCCAACGATGATGAGTCCGATAACGGCGATCCTCGCCACCGCGATGATCAAAACAGTCCGGCGCTCAAATCCAGGCCATCGGTCAGCGAGAGCACGAACACGAAAGCGCAGGCTCCGGCCAGCAGCAGAGCGTGTTTCGCCACGTCGGCGCGGGTGACCGAGACGACGGTCCGGGAAATCGCGTTGATGATTGCTGTCACGTCGGCCTCTCGATCTTTCACATCCAATGAAGCAGCTTTCGTCGCCGGCACCGTCAGTCGCCCCAGGCTGCGACGACCAGGGAAGGATCACCTTGCTCGGGTGCCGCGCGCGCAATGAGGGTGCCGCCAATCACGTGAACGACGCCGAATCCCAGAAGGATGAGGACCATCAGCTGTGTTTCGCTCAATCGTCCCACGTTCTTGCCCCTTCGTGTGTTCAGCAACTGACGAGCGTGCGTTTTCGTGTCCGGCGATGGCGTCGGGTCGCAAAGGTTGATTTCGACCCGATCGGAACCAAGATGCCGGTAGCGATGAATGACGTCGGTTGCCTCTCGGCGGCGGGATTCGTGAAGTGCAGCGACGATCGTTGATGCCAGGGAACTCCGAGGTGGCGCGGGCACGTCGATCTTCATGGCTATTCTCCTGATGCTGCGCGGCATGGCGCAGGTGGGTGCGTGCGTGCGCCGGACCCGCCTGAGACGATTGAGACCTGCATCGAAATCTGCCGCCGCGCTTGCCGGCATGGCCACTACGGCGGCGTTCGCCCGGTTCGCTTACGTCGATCCCGGCGTGGGCCGCGAAAATGGCGACGATTGCTGGTCGCATCCGGCTGGGCTGCGCGTGAGCAGGATCGGCTCCCAGAAGAATCGGGTGGTTTCGGACGTCGCCTCGTGCAGGCAAATCCCGATGTCTCTGAGGTATTCGGGCTTGTGCCTGAGGTCGGCAAGCAGCTCCGCCCTGAAGCGGGCGCGCTGGTACCAGGCGACGAACAGCGTGAGGGGCGCCAAACCGCGCAGATGAAAATCCTTTGCGGGGGGAATGGTGTCGGAGATGCGTACTTGGGACTTTGCCAGCGGCGCATTCGCGGCCTCAGGAAACGACGCGCGACGACTGGGCCTTGCAGCTTCATCCCAATCGAGAATTTGATCGTCCAGATGGGTCAATGCGATCTCCTGTTTGATGGCCGTTGTGACGCCGGATTCCATCAGTCGCCTCCGAAAAGGAGCGGTGTGACGGGAGGTGCCGAGTCCGAAGCCGCCCCGGCATGCGGAGCGGCAAAGGCCGTCAGTGCGACGTCGATCCCCGCAAGGACCATGAAAAGAACGGCGATCGCTGCGAGGAGGTGACGCGCGCACATGACTGCTTTCCGGATGAAATTGCCGAGCGCGGCTTCACCAATCGGCATCCCGTCGCAATGGGATCAGAACCTGCAGTCGTCTTCGCTGGCGTTATTCAATCGTCATTGGCGCGTTAATAATGTTCGCAAGGCTGGCAATTGCTGTAGAGTGTATACCCAACGGGTGCGTGTGATTGAATCGGAGGCGGCGTGGTCAGAGCTACATCTGCGGCGTGCCCAAATTTTAATCTCTCACTTCTGGGGCGTTTCGTGCTGACGGGGCCGGATGGTGCCGTCAGCCTGCCGAACAAGAAGCTCGCGGGGTTGCTGGCCTTTCTGGCCTGCATGGCTCCTGACTCGCAGTCACGCGAAAAACTCTCGACCTTGCTGTGGGGATCTCACCTCGATGCGCAAGCGAAGCAAAATCTGCGACAAGCGCTCTTCAAGCTGCGTCAAATCTTGGGTCAGGATGCGCTGAAGAGCGATGGCGAACTCGTATCGCTGAATGCCGCTGTGATCGCCTGCGATGTGAGCCAGTTTGAGGAGCTTGTCCAAGACGGCAGCCGCGATGCATTGAGTGCGGCGGCGGACCTCTATCGCGGGCGCCTGGCTGACGACGTCAGCGTCGGCGAAGAAAGCTGGAGCGAATGGGTCGCCGGCGAACGCGAGCGGTTATCGGAGCTCGCTCTGGGCGCGATGGTGACCCTCGGTGGGCATGAGCTGTCTGAGGGGCGTGCGGAGCAGGCCCTGCGAACCGGCCAGCGCGCCAATGCACTCAACAACCTGCGCGAAGATTCGCATCGCTTGATCATGCGCGCTTTGTCCGCAACGGGACGTAACGCCGAGGCGCTCAAATACTATCGGGACGTCGTTGCTTTGCTGAAGCGCGAGCTGAGCACCGAGCCTGATCTTGCAACCAGGTCGCTGGCCGCGGAACTGCGCAGCAATCAGGCGCAGAACGTCGCGCCGGCTGCAGGTGAGGTCGCGCCGGAGGCCTCACCCCCGCTGGCGCTCGTCATGCACGACGAGAAGCCGTCCCTGGTGGTTCTGCCGTTCAGCAACATGAGCGGTGACCCCGAGCAGGACTATTTCGCCGACGGCGTCACCGCGGACATCATCACGGCCCTGTCGCGCTTTCGCGCCCTCGTGGTGATTGCACGCGGGACGAGCTTTGCCCTCCGGGACAAGGGAATGACCAGCCAGCAAATTGCGCAACAACTCGGTGTCCAATACGTCTTGAGCGGCCAAATACGCAAGGCCGGCAACCGCATTCGCGTGTCGGCCGAGCTGACCCATAGCGGCAGTGAGGCTCAGGTCTGGTCCGATCGCTATGACCGCCCACTGACCGACATCTTCGATCTGCAAGATGACGTCAGCAGCAGCGTCGCTGCGGTCGTCGATCCCGCCGTTCGGAGCGCCGAGATCGAACGAGCACGTCGGAAGCAGCCAACCAATCTTTCTGCGTACGACCTCTATTTGCGTGCCCTTCACCACCTCTGGGGCGGCACCCGCGAGGATATCACCAAGGCGATCGACCTGCTTCGACAGTCTCTCAGCCTTGATGAGGCGCGCTCGCCGACGCTCGCGGCGCTCGCCTGGGGACTCGTCATGGCTTCGCCGCTTGGCGCACGCACGTCGCCGGACGCCACGACCGAGGCGCTAAGTCTGGCGCGCCGCGCCGTCGAGCAGGACGGTACGGACGCATTTGCCCATGCGGTCTACGGCTTCACGCTCTTTGGGCCGGCCGGCGACAACGATCAGGGGCGTATTCACGCCATCGAGGCCGTGAGGCTCAATCCCAGTTCGGCCTTCGCGTGGGGTACGCTCGGAATGATCGATAGCATGGCAGGCGACTACGAGAACGCACTCGCGTGCCTTCATCGTTCTCTCGTTCTCAGTCCCTACGACAGTATGCTGCATTTGTGGATGACAGGATTGACGGCGTCTTGCTTTGCGCTCGGGCGCCATGAGGATGGCATCGCCTGGGCACGCAAGTCGGTTCAGCACAATCCGGGCAATGGCACCGGCCATCGTATGTTGGCGGCCAATCTGGTCGCCGCCGGCCGCCTGGAAGAAGCTCGCGAGATCACGCGGCGTCGCGATGCAACACAAAAGACAACGATCCGCGATCTGCGCGCCATGCGCTTCTTCAAGCAAGACGATGCTCTCGCACGCTATCTTTCGGCCCAGCAGGTTGCCGGTGTGGCCGATTGAGCGTCAAGCGCCGAGTGCAACGAGAAGCGTGCGACCGGTCATGAAGATGAGGATGAGCGAACCGACCGTCCACAGCGTCGCGCGAACTTCGTGGATTTGCCCGGTGAGATAGGCCAGAAAATGCAGCAGGCGTGAGGCAACGTAGCCGTAGAGCAGCCACTGCGCGAGCCGCAGCGACGGCTGTGTGAGGATATAGAGCAGGCCCGCGACCAGGAAGTACGGCAAGCTCTCGAGATCGTTCATCTGGATCCGGCGGATCCGCTCGACACGTTCGTTGGGAAGAAGCTGCGCTGGATCTGGCGCAGGATTCATTGGGGTCTTCTTGATGTCCTCCGGCGAACGGTAGCCCCCCTTGGCTTGCACCATACGGATCACGGTCAGCCATGACATCGCCACGGCCTTCATGATCATCAGGGTGGCGGCAACGGCATAGGTGGCGAAAAGGGGATCGTGAAGACTCATTCGGTCCAATTTGGCCCCCTCTGACGTTTCCACGTGACATGCGCGACCGCGTCGCCAGCAAGCAAAGGACGTCACCAGTCCGCGTATAGCCCGGCGCGCTCGCGAACGCCACCGCCGTGGTGCGCGTGGGGCAGGGTCAATTGCCGGCGGAGCTCGGCTGCGACGTCGTGCAGGGCTTCCTCTATGCCCCCGCGCTTCACCCGGTCGCATTCGAGCGCTGGCTGATCGAGCACTGCGCCGAGCAGGCGAAGGCGATGCTTGGGCGGCTCGATGTTGCGCCGGCGGTTGCGGTGAAGCGGTCGGCGTAGGGCGTGTACCTCGCAATACCGATCTGCCCGAAGCGCGTGCCATGTGCGCTCTGTCCCTGGGAGCGGACAAGGGCAACTCGCCTTAACGAGGGAGCTATGGGCCACAGCCGGAAGTCATTCGCTTACCACGTATAGCGCATGACACCCTTGCCGGCGTAGGAGCGGGTCACCTGCGAGAACTCGCCCTCGAAGGTGGCGGCGAGCGAGATGCCGCTGATGAAGGTCATCTCGGCCGAGGCGGTGGTCAGTGCGGCGTCGCGCGCTGCTGCCGCGCCGTTGACGACAAAGCTTGCTCCGGGCAGGGCGATGAACGTCGCCGATGCGGCGCGGTCGGTGTTGAAGTCGTGCGCCCAGGCGGCACGGCCACGCAGCGTCAGCATGGCACCGCCGACCGCATAGGATTTGTCGGTGCGCAGGCCGAGTTCGCTGCGGGTGTCGGTGACGCTCTTCGAGCCATAGGCCAGCGCGAAGGTGTTGGCGCCGGAGATCGCCTGTTCGGCATAGGCGGGCAGGTCGAAGGTGGTGAATTGTCCGGCAGCATAGGGCGTGAGGCCGACGCCGCCGGCCCATGGCGTGACGTAGCGGTAGCCGCCTTCGACACGTCCCGAATACGCGTTCGCATTGAACGCCGCGCGCAGCCGATCGACCCCGGTGATCGTCGCCGTGCGATCCGTCGTGACGTCCTGCCAGCCATAGGCCAGCGCGCCCGAGAGATAGGCAACGCCGACCGTGTGGTGCACGAAGGCGCCGGCCTGGAACAGGTCGGATCGGCCGCTGCCGCCACCCGTCACGCTGAAACTGGTGCCGCCGCCGGCGAGCGCGAAGCCGGCAATGGTGTTGGGCGAGAAGCGGTAGTCGGCGCCGACCGCGGTGCCGAACAGGCGGCTCGTGGTGGCGTTCGATCCGAGCGCCGCATTGCCATCGGTGGTCTGCGAACCGCCGAAGCCCGCTGCCCACACGCTCCAGCGCGGATCGTAAGTTTGCGCCAGCGGCGCCTTGGTGAACATCGCGTAGGCATCGCGCTCGCTCCGCGAACGACCCTCCCCCTTCGATGCGTAAGCGAGGCTTTCCCCGGCATAGGCATTCGGCGCTCCGCCCGCACCGACGCCATCGCCGCGGCCCGCGAGGAACGGATCGATCATCACACCCATGAACTGGTTCATGGCGTTGAACGTGGTCTGCTGCGATCCCGCCGCGGTCTCGCCGGAGGCCTGGGTCAGCCCGGTGGGCGTGAGCGCGCTGTAGACCAGCGGGATGCCGCCATTGCTGTTGAAGAAGTTGACGATGGCGTTGCCGACGGCCTGCTGGTTGCCGCTCAGGCCGCGGCCCGGCGGCGGAACGAAGTTCAGCACCAGATTGAGGTAGGCGTCGTTGCCGTCGTAGCTCAGGCTCGATTTGAAGCCGGCCGGCAGGTTGGTGTTCACCAGCGAACCGAACGTGCCAGTCACGCCGCCCGTCGCATGGACGATGGTGTATTGCTTGGCGACATATGTGCCCGCGGCGAATGAGGCGTTCACGGCGGCGCCGCCCAGCGTCGCCACGCCCGTGACGTTGGTGCGGTCGGCATTCGATGGCGACACCTCGACCATATAGCTCGAGGCCGCCGTGAACGTCAGGCTGCCCTGCACGGTCAGCAGCCCGATCGAATTGCCCGGCGCCAGCCTGCCGCCATTGATGGTGGTGTCACCGACGATGCCGTTGCCGCCGAGCGTGCCGCCGTTGTTGACGGTTACGCCGCTCGACGCGGTGATCGAGCCGTTCACCGCCAGCCTGCCGCCATCGACGCTGGTAGCGCCGGTATAGGTGTTGACGCCCGACAGCGTCAGCGTGCCGCTGCCGGTCTTGGTCAGCGAGCCGGTGCCGGTCACAGCGCCGGCATAGTTCGTGTCGGTCGCCTGATCGATCGCGAGCGCTGCCGCTCCCAAGGCGACGGTGCCGCCCGTGCCTGACAGCGACGACATGGTGAGATTGAAACCGTTGAGATCGAGCGTGCCGCCATTCACCGCATAGGCGGTATTGCCCGCGAATGCCCCGGCGGTGCCCGCCCGCAATGTGCCGGCCTCGACGGTGGTGCCGCCGGTATAGGTATTGACGCCCGACAGTGTCAGCATGCCGCTGCCGGCCTTGACGAGCGCGCCGGTGCCGCCGATCGCCTGGGAGACCGTCGTGTTGAATCCGTTGGTGTCGAACGTGCCGCCGCCCGCGTTCAGTGTGATGGCGCGGGTGTTGGCCAGATCGAAGCTCGCGCCGAACTGCAGCGTACCGCCGCTGAACGTCAAGCCGCCGGTATTGGCGCCAAGGTTGTTGTCGGCCGAGATCGCCAGCGTGCCGGCATTGATCGTCGTGCCGCCGGTGTAAGTGTTCGCGCCCGACAGTGTCAGCGTGCCGCTGCCGGTCTTGGTCAGCGAGCTGCCGGTGCCGCTAAAGAAACCGCCGTCCTGGATGACGCCGGAAAACGTGGTCGAGAGATTGTTGCCGCCGACCGCCAGGTTTTTCGAGCCCAGAGAAACGCTGCCGGCGCCCTCGATCGAGCCGGCCGTGGTGCCGCCGGTCGTGAGCCCTGAAATGTCGAGAAGGCCGGTGCCGTTCAGGATGAACCGCGCGGTTCCACCGCTGGCGCCACCAGTTATGATGCTGCCGCCGCCGCTGTTGGTGGTGATGGTGGCGCTGCCGGCCGTGCTGCTGGCGCTAAAGTTCAGGAAGCCGCTGTTGATGATGGTGGCGCTGCCGGCCGTGCTGCGGTCGTTGAACTCCAGGGTGCGGTTGTTGGTGATGCTGGCGCTGCCGGCCCTGCTACTGTCGAAGAAGTCCAGGAAGCCGTTGTTGGTGATGCTGGCGCTGCCGGCCGTGCTGCTGTCGTTGAAGGCCAGGCTGTTGGTGATGGTGTTGGTGATGGTGGCGCTGCCGGCCGTGCTGGCGTCGTGGAAGGCCAGGGTGTCGTTGTTGGTGATGCTGGCGCTGCCGGCCGTGCTGGCGTTGCGGAAGTCCAGGGTGGCGTTGTTGGTGATGCTGGCGCTGCCGGCCGTGCCGGTGCCTTCGAATATCAGAAAACGGTTGTTGGTGATGCTGGACGATGCGATCGAGCCGCTCACCGCCAGCACGCCGCCATCGACGGTGGTAGCGCCGGTGTAGGTGTTCGCGCCCGACAGCGTCAGCCTGCCGGCGCCGGTCTTGGTCAGCGAGCCGGTGCCGGTAACAGCGCCGGCATAGATCGTGTCGGTCGCCTGATTGATCGCGAGCGCTGCCGCTCCCAAGGCGACGGTGCCGCCGGTGCCTGACAGCGACGACATGGTGAGATTGAAACCGTTGAGATCGAGCGTGCCGCCATTCACCGCATAGGCGGTATTGCCCACGAACGCCCCGGCGGCGCCCGCCCGCAATGTGCCGGCTTCGACGGTGGTGCCGCCGGTATAGGTGTTGACGCCCGACAGCGTCAGCGTGCCGCTGCCGGTCTTGGTCAGCGAGCCGCCGGTGCCGCCAGAGAAACCGCCGTCCTGGATGACGCCGGAAAACGTGGTCGAGAGATTGTTGCCGCCGACCGCAAGGTTTTTCGAGCCCAGAAAAACGTTGCCGGCGCCCTCGATCGAGCCGGCCGTGGTGCCGCCGGTTGTGAGCCCTGAAATGTCGAGAAGGCCGGTGCCGTTCAGGATGAACCGCGCGGTTCCACCGCTGGCGCTATCAAATAGGAAGCTGCGGCCGCCGCTATTGGTGGTGATGCTGGCGCTGCCGGCCGTGCTGCTGGCGTTGAAAAACAGGCTGCCGCCGCTGTTGTTGGTGATGGTGGCGTTGCCGGCCGTGCTGGTGGCGTTGAAAAACAGGCTGCCGCCGCTGACGTTGGTGATGGTGGCGTTGCCGGCCGTGCTGGTGGCGAAGAAATTCACGAAGAAGCCGTTGTTGCTGATGCTGGCGCTGCCGGCCGTGCTGGTGTCGAAGAAGTCCACGCCCCCGGTGTTGGTGATGCTGGCGCTGCCGGCCGTGCTGCTGTTGTTGAAGGCCAGGAGGCCGATGTTGGTGATGCTGGCGCTGCCGGCCGTGCTGGTGGCGAGGAACCGCAGGAGGCTGTTGTTGGTGATGCTGGACGACGCGATCGAGCCGCTCACCGCCAGCTCGCCGTCATCGACGGTGGTGGCGCCGGTGTAGGTGTTCGCGCCCGACAGCGTCAGCGTGCCGATGCCGGTCTTGGTCAGCGAGCCGGTGCCGGTAACAGCGCCGGCATAGCTCGTGGCGGTCGCCTGATCGATCGTGAGCGCGGCCGCTCCCAAGGCGACGGTGCCGCCCGTGCCTGACAGCGACGACATGGTGAGATTGAAACCGTTGAGGTCGAGCGTGCCGCCATTCACCGCATAGACGGTATTGCCCACGAACGCCCCGGCGGCGCCCGCCCGCAATGTGCCGGCCTCGACCGTGGTGGCGCCGGTATAGGTGTTGACGCCCGACAGCGTCAGCGTGCCGCTGCCGGTCTTGGTCAGCGAGCCGCCGAGGCCGGAGTCCTGGATGACGCCGGAAAACGTGGTCGAAAGGTTGTTGCCGCCGACCGCCAGGTCTTTCGAGCCCAGAAAAACGTTGCCGGCGCCCTCGATCGAGCCGGCCGTGGTGCCGCCGGTCGTGAGCTGTGTAATGTCGAGAGCGCCGTTGCCGTTCAGGATGAACCGCGCGGTTCCACCGCTGGCGCCACCAACTAGGATGCTGATGCCGCCGCCGCTGTTGTTGGTGATGGTGGCGTTGCCGGCCGTGCTGCTGTCGGCGAACATCAGTGAGAAGTTGTTGGTGATGCTGGCGCTACCGGCCGTGCTGCTGCCGAAGAAGGCCACGCCCCCGGTGTTGTTGTTGGCGATGGTGGCGCTGCCGGCCGTGCTGGTGTCGAAGAATTGCAGAGTGCCAATGCTGGTGATGCTGGCGTTGCCCGCCGTGCTGCTGCCGAAGAAGCCCAGGGTGTCGTTGTTGGTGATGCTGGCGCTGCCACCGTTGATCACGATGCCGGCGCCGGTGAAACTGAGCGACTGGCTGCTGCTGAAGCTATAGTTCGACGCGCCCGCGTTGAACGTCCAGCCGCCGACGCTCGTTGAGCCGGCCGAGAATGACAGGTTAGTGACGCCGGATGTACCGAAGAAGGCGGTGCCGGTCGGCACCGCGCCCGGGGTCCAGTTGGCGGCGGTGTTGAAATCGCCGGTGCCGGGACTGGCGAGCCAGGTCGCGTCCTGCGCACGCGCCGGTCGGCCTGTCGCCACCGCCAACGCCACCACGGCCAAGCCCGTCGACGCCAACAGCGCCCGGCGCAGGTTCAGATATTCACCACGCATATCGCACCACACCCTTGCCGGCGTAGGAGCGGGTCACCTGCGAGAACTCGCCCTCGAAGGTGGCGGCGAGCGAGATGCCGCTGATGAAGGTCATCTCGGCCGAGGCGGTAGTCAGTGCGGCGTCGCGCGCTGCTGCCGCGCCGTTGACGACAAAGCTTGCGCCGGGCAGGGCGATGAACGTCGCCGATGCGGCGCGGTCGGTATTGAAATCATGCGCCCAGGCGGCGCGGCCGCGCAGTGTGAGGATCGCATCGTTGACGGCGAAGGACTTGTCGGTGCGCAGGCCGAGTTCGCTGCGGGTGTCGGTCACGGTCTTGCCGGCGTAGCTGAGCGCGAAGGCGTTGCTGCCGGCGACGGCGGTTTCGGCATAAGCGGGCAGCGCGATGGCGGTGACCTGGGCGGCGGCGTAGGGTGTCAGACCAAGCCCGCCGAGCCACGAGGTCACAGTGCGATTGCCGGCTTCAAAACGCCCCGAGAACGTGTTGGCATTAAAGTGCGCCTGCAACTGATCCGCGATGACCGTGCGGTTGGTGTTGACGTCCTGCCAGCCGTAGGCCAGCGCACCCGACAGATAGGTCGCGCCGATGGTGTGGCGCACGAAGCCGCCCGCCTGGAACAGGTCGGAGCGCCCGGAGCCGCCATTGGCGACGCTGAAGCTGGTGCCGCCGCCGGCCATCGCGAAACCGGCGACGGTATCAGGTGCAAAGCGAAAGTCGACGCCGGCGGCGACGCCGCCGATACGGCTGCTTGAGGTGTTCGAACCGGCGGCCGCGTTGCCATCGGTGGTCTGCGAACCGCCGAAGTCCGAGGCCCACACGCTCCAGCGCGGATCGTAGGTCTGGGCCGCCGGCGCCTTGCTGAACATCGCATAGGCGTCGCGCGCCGCGCGGCTCTTCGCCGTCGAGGCATAGCTGTTCGCGCTGCTTTCATCGGCGAACGACGATGCGTCCTGCGCATTGAAGCCGCGGCCGAACGTAAATGGATCCGTCATCACGCCCATGAACTGGTTCATGGCGTTGAACGTGGTCTGCTGCGATCCCGCCGCGGTCTCGCCGGAGGCCTGCGATAGCGCATTGAGCAGGCCGCCACCCGACAGCGCGAACAGCGCATTGAAGCCGGCCGGCAGGCTGCCGCCCGCGAGCAAGGCGTTGTCGATTCCCGCCGCGACGTTCCTCTGGTTGAGGGTGGCGGCGCCGGGCAGGATCGGCGACAGCAGGCCGGGATCCAGCGTCAGCAAAACGTTGCCGCCGATGTAGCTCAGTCGCGCGTTGCGGGCGAAGCCGGGCGTGCTGACGGTGGCGAGGGTGGCCGAGCTGAAGGCGCCCGTCGTGCCGGCCGAGGTCAGGATGGTGTAGGTGGTCGTTGCGGACAAACGCGTCAGCGGATCCACCACAACCGTGCCGGCGAGCGTCGCGGTGCCGGTGACCACCGTCTTGTCGGCGCTGGTGCCGGACACCTGCACCAGATAGGCCGAGGCCGCGGTCAGCGTCAGGCTCCCGCTGACCGAGAGCGTGCCGATCGAATTGCCCGGTGCCAGCGCGCCGCCGTTGATCACCGTGTTGCCGACGATGCCATTGCCGCCGAGCGTACCGCCGGCATTTACCGTCAGCAGGCTGGACGACACGATCGAGCCGTTCACCGCCAGCGTGCCGCCGTTCACTTCGGTCGCGCCGGTATAGGTGTTGATGCCCGACAGCGTCAGCGTGCCGGTGCCGATCTTGATCAGCGATGTCCCGGTGCCGATCCCGGTGCCGGTGAGCACGCCGGTGACGTTGCTCGACAGGTTGTTGCCGCCAACCGTCAGTTCTGCGCCGTTGAGGTCGAAGCGGCCATTGCCGGCGAGCGAGCCGGCGCTGATCCGGCCGTCGCTGGCCGGGCCGGGGGTGAAAAAGTTGATGACGGCGCCGGGCGCGGTGTTGATCAGCTGCGCGTTGCCGGCCGTCGAGTTGCCGTCGAACAGCACGTTGCCGCTGTTGGTGATGGTGGCATTGCCGGCCGTGGTGTTGCTGTCGAACGTCAACTGGTTGGTGTTGGTGATGGTCGCGTTGCCCGCCGTGCTATTGGCGGTGAACAGTAACTGGCTGTTGTTGGTAATCGCGGCACTGCCTGCCGTACTACCGGCGTTGAACGTTAACTGGTTGTTGTTGGTGATGGCGGCACTGCCGGCCGTGCTACTGAAGTTGAACGCTAACGAGGCGTTATTGGTGATGGTGGCGTTCCCGGCGGAACTGGTGTCGTTGAACTCCACGACGCCGCTGTTGTTGGTGATTCTGGCCGTGCCGGCATTGCTGCTGTTGTAGAAAAGGGTGACGCCGGTGTTGACGATGCTGGCGCTGCCTGCCGTGCTGGAGTTATTGAATTGCACGGTATCGGTGCTGGTGATGCTGGCGCTGCCGGCCGAACTGCTGTTGTTGAAAATCACGTTGCCGCTGCTGGTGATGGTGGCAGCGTCGGCCGTGCTGGTGCTGTAGAAATTCAGATTGCCGTTGCTGGTGATGCTGGCGCTGCCGGCCTTGCTGCTGCCGGCGAAAATGATGTCGCCGAAGTTGTTGACGATGCTGGCGCTGCCGGCCGTGCTGGTGGCGTTGAAAACCAGGCCGCCGCCGTTGGTGGTGGTGATGGTGGCGCTGCCGGCCGTGCTGCTGCCGAGGAAGCCCACGTTGGCGTGGTCGTTGGTGATGGTGGCGCTGCCGGCCGTGCTGGTGTTGTCGAAATACAGGCTGCTGCCGTTGGTGGCGGTGATGCTGGCGCTGCCGGCCGTGCTGGTGGCGTTGAAATGCACTTCGGCGCCGTTGTTGGCGGTGATGGTGGCGCTGCCGGCCGTGCTGGTATTGTTGAAAAACACCCTGCTCCAGCTGCTGTCGGTGGCGAAAATGGTGGCGCTGCCGGCCGTGCTGGTGTTGTTGAAAATCAGGTTGCCGCCGTTGGAGGTGGTGATGCTGGCGCTGCCGGCCGTGCTGGTGTTGTTGAAAATCAGTCTGCCGCCGCTGTCGTTGGTGATGGCGGCGCTGCCGCCCTGGATGTCTATGCCGGCGCCGGTGAAACTGAGCGACTGGCCGTTGCCGAAGACGCCGAAGCTATAGTTCGACGCGCCCGCGTTGAACGTCCAGCCGCCGACCGTGGTGACACTCGAGAACGACAGCGCGGTCATGCTCGAGGTGCCGAAGAAGGCGGTGCCGGTCGGCACCGCGCCCGGGGTCCAGTTGGCGGCGGTGTTGAAGTCGCCGCTGCCGGGCGCGAAGTTCCACGTGGCGTCCTGCGCCGCGGCCGGCAATGCCGACGCCATGACCAGCGCCGTCGACGCCAGCAAAACGGTCCGCAACCGGCGGACGGTGTCCGTTGGCCTTTTGAAGTTCCCCGACACCATAGTCCCTCGTCCCGCGCTGCGAGTTCCGCCGCAACGGCCCCAATATTGTTGTCGTCGAGGGTGCCTCGCAGGCAGTGTTGGTGTCCTGACGCGGGGCGGGTGCTTTTCTGACCCTTTTCTGACATTCGCGTTGTGTTTGCGGTCTGGTGGCGATTTCTGATATTTGCTGCCGCATCAGACGTCCCGGGGGAGGCACGGTGCTCCGTTTTGCTGGCTTTGAACTGGATCGGGCGCGAATCGAGCTGCGCGGGCCCGACGGCGAAGCCATCAAGCTTCGCCCGCAGACCTTCGCGATGTTGACGCTGTTTGCCGCCAACGCCGGACGCGCCCTCAGCAAGCGGGAGTTGATGGAGGCGGTCTGGCCGAACGTTCATGTCGGCGACGACAGTCTCTTCAAATGCATTCGCGAGCTCCGAACGGCGCTCGGTGACGATCGGCGGCAATTGATCAAGCTGGTTCCCGGCCACGGCTACAGGCTGGACGCCGAGGTGATGAACGAACCCGCCGGCGGCGCGGCTGCCCCTCCCGCCGACAGCGCGGAACCTGTCGCGAACGTGGCGACCGAGGCTGAGCTTGCGAAACCACGGTGGTCTCGTTTTGTCCAGCGCGGCCCGGCGGCGCTCGCCGCCGTCGCGGTGCTCGGCGCCGCGTTCGGCTTTGCGATCGCGGCGCCGATGTTTGGCCCCGGCCTCTTCATATCCAGACCACCGGCCATCGCCGTGATGCCGATCACCGGCTCCGAAGCCGACACCGTCCCGACGGCGGCCGCTGTCACCATCCGCCTCGCTGACGGGCTGGCGAAGATCGAGAATATCCGCGTCGTGACGCCGGAAGCGGGCAGCGATTCGCCGCAGGCGGCCTCGGCGCGCCCGGCGCAAGCGGACTTCGTCTTGAGCAGCGAATTGCAGAACACCGGCCCGACATGGGAACTGCGCGCCCGCCTGACCCGGACCGCAACCAAGGAAGTGGTCTGGTCGGCGCCGGTGTCGGTCGCGACCGGCGAGACGGACCTGGCCTTGCAGCAATCGCGGCTCGCGGCTGGCCTCGGCCATCTGCTCGCGCTGCGCCTCAATGAGCTGGTGCAGGCCGGCGTGCCGACCGATGGCGCAGCCAAGGGCGTGGTCGAGCAGGCCACCGCTCAGATCAACCAGACCAGCAAGGAGCGTTTCGCGGCGGCGCAGACCATGCTGGAAAAAGCGCTCGGCGATCATCCCGACAATGTGGACATCCAGGTCGCGCTCGCCGCGCTGCAACTGCGCGGCATCCAGATGGTCTGGTACAGCCCGGCCGATGCCGCGGCGGCGGAGAAGAATGCCAAGGCGATGCTGGAGCGCGCATTGCGGAGCAGGCCGGTTTCCATTCCGGTGCTTCAAGCCTATTGCCGCTTTCTCAACGCCACCAACGCATTCACCGAAAGCCTGGTGGCTTGCGCCAGGACGTTGGCGTTCGACCCCTGGGACGGAATGGCGCTGTACCACATCGGCCTGGCGCAACTTCCACTGGGCCGGTTCGAGGACGCGCTGGCGACGTTCAAGCAAGCCGACCGGTTTGATACGCCGCCGGTGTCGCGCTGGACCTGGCTGCTTGGCGCGGGAGTGAGCTACCTGATGATGGGCCGCGACGAAGAAGCATTGCCCTGGCTGCAACGGTCCGTCGCCATCACGCCGGCCTCCGGGCGTCCGCTCGTGCTGCTGGCCGCGGTCTACCAGCGGTTGGGCCGCACGGACGAAGCACATGCGGCTTTGACGCAAGGCTTGAAGCTGCGGCCCGGTTCGACCGTGAGCAACATCGGGATCCCGACCAAGAATGTCAGCGCCGCTTATATGGAAGCGCGCGGCCGGATCGAACAGGCGCTGATCGCGGCCGGGTTGCCGGAACGCTGATCGGCGGCGGGCGCGCCTATAACGCCTGCCTGACGCCGAGGCGGTCCAGGTGAGGCAGCTTAATCACCACGTATAGCGCGCGACGCCCTTGCCGGCGTAAGAGCGCGTCACCTGCGAGAACTCGCCTTCGAACGTTGCTGCGAGGGAAATGCCGCTGATGGACTTGCCGGAGTACCCTGCTTAAGTCTGCTTTATCTCCGGAAGCGGACATAAGAAGACACGCCCCCAGCCACCTCACTCCGCCGCCAACCCCGTCCTCCGCCGCAAATCCGTAATCGCCCGCAAAAAGCTGTCGGCCGGCGTTGTCTCCGGATCGATCAGCCGGTGCAGGCGGAAGCCGTCTTCCAGCGCCAGCACGACGGAGGCCATCCATGGCGGGTTCAGATTGTCGTTCCGGCCGTTGCTCTTCAACGTCGCCTCGACGATGTCGGCGATCAGCTTGCGCCGCGCGCGCAGGCGTTTTGCGAGCTCGGGCCGGCGCTTCTCGGCGCGCGCGACGTAGAGGATCATCTCCATGTGCAAGAGGGGCGAGCGGCCGAGCGGGTCCTGCCGGCTGCGGTCCATCGTTCGCAGCGCGGCGATGAAATCGTCGAGATTGTCGTGCTGGGCGAGGATGTCCATGTTGCGCCGGATCGACTGCGCGACATGGTCCTCGAGCATGGCGATGATCAGCTCGTCCTTGCTCTTGAAGTTCGAATAGAACGCGCCGCGGGTGAAGCCGGCGGCGGCCGCGATCGCCTCGATGCTGGCGCCGCCGATGCCGTCTTCCTCGAACACCCGCGCGGCCGCCTCGAACAACTTGTCGCGCGTATCGTCCCTGGTCGGCCTGGTTCTCACCCTTGACATCGGACCAGTTTAGGGCAGAATGCAACTCGATACAACAATGTATCGAGTTGATAATTTCAAGGGGATGGTTACGCCGCGCAAGCCGGGGGCTGCCGGCGTATTCGTGTCATGCGGCAACCGATTTGAGGTCACCATGAACGAGCAAGCGCAACCCGCCGGCGGAGATCCGCTGTTCAATCCGCTGTCGCCGGACTTCATCCGCAATCCCTATCCGCATTACGAACGGCTGCGCGCGATCGATCCGATCCATGTGACACCGTTCGGCCAGTTCGTCGCAAGTCGCCACGCCGATGTCAGCCTCGTGATGCGCGACAAGCGCTTCGGCAAGGATTTCGTCGAGCGCTCCAAGCGCCGTTACAGCGAAAAGATCATGGACGAGCCGGTATTCCGCAGCATGAGCCACTGGATGCTGCAGTCTGATCCTCCGGATCACACCCGCCTGCGCGGCCTCGTCGTGAAGGCCTTCACCGCGCGGCGCGTCGAGGACATGCGGCCGCGGATCCAGGAGATCGTCGACCAGGCCATCGACGCCGTGATCGACCGCGGCCACATGGACCTGATCGAGGATTTCGCCTTCCGCCTGCCCGTCACCATCATCTGCGACATGCTGGGAATCCCCGAGGATCATCGCGAGGTTTTCTACAAGAGCTCGCGCGACGGCGGGCGGCTGCTCGACCCCGTGCCGCTCACGCCGGAGGAGATCGCGAAGGGCAACGCCGGCAACATGATGGCGCAGATGTATTTCCAGCAGCTGTTCGAGCTGCGCCGCAAAAATCCCGCCGACGACCTCACCACCCAGCTGGTGCAGGCCGAGGAAGACGGCAACAAGCTCACCAACGAGGAGCTGACCGCCAACATCATCCTGTTGTTCGGCGCCGGCCACGAGACCACCGTCAATCTGATCGGCAACGGCCTGCTCGCGCTTCATCGCAACCCGGACCAGCTTGCGCTGCTCAAGGCGCGGCCGGAGCTGATCGTGGGTGCGATCGAGGAGTTCCTGCGCTACGATTCCTCGGTGCAGATGACCGGGCGCGTCACGCTCGAGGACATCGACGATCTCGGCGGCAAGAAAATCCCCAAGGGCGAGACCGTGCTCTGCCTGCTCGGCTCGGCCAACCGCGATCCGGCGGTCTACCCCGATCGCCCCGACCGGCTCGACGTCACCCGTCCCAACGTCAAGCCGCTGTCGTTCGGCGGCGGCATCCATTTCTGCCTGGGGGCCCAATTGGCGCGGATCGAGGCCGAGATCGCCATCGCCACGCTCCTGCGCCGGCTGCCGGATTTGCGCATCGACGACGTCGAGAACCCGGAATGGCGGCCGACCTTCGTGCTGCGCGGCCTGAAGAGCTTGCCGGCGAGCTGGTGAGGCGGCGGCACGCGTTAACCTCCGCGCGCAACAGTCGCTGTGACTTCGCCACACTTCCCCCTATATAAGGGGCTGTTCCGGCGCGCCTGAAGCCTTCCAAGGGGCAAGGTTTGGCCCGGATGCCGATTTGGCCGAGGGGAGACCCGTGCAGACGACGCTGCTCGGATTGGCGATTGCCTTCATCATTGCGCTTCTGGCCGCGCTGATCGGGCCCTACTTCATCGACTGGAACCAGTTCAGGCCCCAGTTCGAGGCGGAGGCAGGCCGGATCATCGGCGTGCCGGTGCGGGTGGCGGGCGAACTCGACGCGCGGCTCCTGCCTGCGCCGACGCTGCGGCTGCGTTCGGTCACGTTCGGCGGCAACAATGATCTCGGCCGCCTGCGCGCCGACAAGCTCGACGTCGAGTTCAGCCTCTCCTCGCTGATGCGCGGCGAATGGCGCGCCACCGAGCTGACTGTCAATGGCATGGCGGTCGATCTCGGCCTCGACGCCAGGGGACGGGTCGATTTGCCCTCCACCGCGAGCGGAACGTTCAATCTGGCTTCGCTGGCGATCGAGCGCCTCAATCTCACCGGCCGCATCGCCCTGCACGATGCCGCCAGCCGCTCGACGCTGGAGCTGAGCGACATCGCCTTCTCCGGCGACGTCCGCTCGCTGGCCGGCTCGGTGCGGGGCGACGGCAGTTTCATCGCCTCCGGGGTGCGCTATCCGTTCCGCATCTCCTCCGGCCCGAGCGCCGACGGCAGCGCCACCCGTCTCCACCTCAACATCGATCCGGGCCAGCGCGCCATCCTCGCCGATCTCGAAGGCGTGCTCGCCTTCGACAACCGCCTGCCGAAATTCGACGGCGCGCTGACGATCGCGGTGCCGGCGGCGAAGAAGGCAGGCGAGGCCGGGCCGACGCCCTGGAAGCTCACCGCAAAACTCAAGGCCGATCCCGCCGGCGCCAAACTCGACCAAATCGACGCGAGCTTTGGCGCCGAGGACAACGCGTTGAAAGCCGGCGGCGTCGGCGACCTCAAGTTCGGCGCCTCGCCGCTGCTGCGCGCGGTGCTGTCGGCGCGCCAGTTCGATGCCGACAAGCTGGCCGGCAAGGACGATGCCGAGCCGCTGCGCATCCTGCCGGCGCTGCGCGCCGGCCTTGCCGTCATCCCGCAGGCGCCGATCCCGGCGCAGATCGAGTTCAACTCCGACCAGATCATGCTGGGCGGCCGTCCGCTCCAGAACATTGCGGCCGAGCTCAAGACCGACGGCCGGTCCTGGACGTTCCAGCGGCTCGAGCTGCGCGCGCCCGGCATGACGCAGCTCTCGCTGAACGGTGCGGCGCCCGGCGCCGACAGTTTCAGCGGCCGGCTCAGCGTCGAATCCTCCGATCCCGATACGCTGGTGGCCTGGCTCCAGGGCCGCAGCGAGGTCAACCGCCGCAGCACCCGGCCGCTGCGCCTTGCCGGCGACGTGACGATTGCCGCCAACCATCTCGCCATCGACAGGCTGAAGGCCGACATCGAAGGCGGCGCCGTCGAGGGACGAATTGCTTTCGTCCAGACCGGCGCGAGCAAGGGTTCGCGGATCGATGCCGAGCTCAAGGCCGACCGTCTCGATCTCGACGCCGCCGCGAGTTTTGTCCGCGCGCTTGGCGGGCCGCAAGGCGAATGGCCGGAGGAGGCAAAGCTCTCGCTCGATGTCGGCCGTGCGATCTCCGCCGGCCAGGAGCTGCGGCCGTTCGCGGCGAAGCTCGGTTACAATCCGGCGTCGCTGTCGCTGGAGCAGTTGCGGTTCGGCCAGACCAGCGGCGTGACCACCGAGGCGAGCGGCAGCTTCGACCGCACCAAAGCCACCGGCAAGCTCGCGCTGAAATCCTCGGCCAATTCGCTGCGCGAGCTCACCGCGCTGATCGAGCCGTTTGCGCCGTCGGTGCGCGCGCGCTTCGATGCCATCGCGCCGCTGCCCGGTGCGACCCGCCTGAAGCTCGACCTCAGCCTCGACAAGAACGCCGAGCATGCCGATCGCAGCGACGCGCGCGCCGTGCTCGATCTCGACGCGCCGCAGCTCAAGGCCACCGTGACGCTGGCCGCACAGACGCCGGTGGCGGCCGTCAACGGCATCGACATCGACCGCCTGCGCAACAGCGACTTCACGCTCGACTCGAAACTGTCGACCCCGCAGGCCGGCGCGCTGCTGGCTCTGCTCGGCCTTGATCGCGTGGTGGCCGCAGGCGAGGGCACCTCGCAGTTCGAAGGCCGGTTAAGCGGCGCCTGGCGCCGTCCGCTGCAATTGAACGCAAAGCTGAGCGGCGGCGGGCTGGACGCGGACGCGCAGGGCAGCGTCGAATTGTCCGCGCCGGAGCCAAAGGCATCCGTGAATCTGCGCGTGCGCAACGTCAACCTCGCGCCGCTGTTCGGGACCGGCCCGGCCGACAAATCGGCGCGGACCGTCAGCCTGTCCTCCCGCGTCGCGCTATCAGGCAATCGACTGACCTTCGACGATCTCGACAGCAGCGCGGCCGGCTCGCATCTGCGAGGCCGTCTGGCGGTGACGCTCGACCAGGAGAAGAGCGTCGACGGCGAAGTCGGCCTCGACTCGCTCGATCTTGTGCCCACGCTTGCGGTGGCCATTGGCGCTGCGGGCCGCGACGCCGGCGAGCCGCTGAGCGCGTGGCTCCTTGGTGGCTGGCGCGGCCGCATCGCCTTCCAAGCGTTGCGCGGCACGTTGCCGGGCGGCGTCGAGCTGCGTCCCTTCGGCGGGACGATCCGGAGCGACGGCCAGTCGCTCGCGCTCGATGCGCTGAAGGGCGGCGTCGGCGGCGGCGAGATGTCGGCGAGCTTTGACGCGCGCAATGGCGCCGGTGGCGTTGCGCTGAACGCCCGTATCGAGCTCAGCAATGTCGATGCGACCACGCTGCGCTACCGCGATCTCGCTTTGCCCAAGGGACGGGCCTCGGTGCAGATGGCCCTGACCAGCCAGGGCCGCAGCGTCGCGGCGTTGACCGGCGCGCTCGCCGGCAACGGCACGGTGACGCTGGAGTCTGCGGAAATCAGCGGCCTCAACCCGCGTGCCTTCGAGATCGCCATCCGCGCCAGCGACGGCGGCCAGGTCGCCGACGACAACAGGCTGCGGCAGCTCGTCGAGCCCGCGCTGGCGGCGGGTCCCATTGCGGTCGCCTCGGCGCAGATCCCGTTCACGATCCGCGACGGACGGCTGCGCGTTGGCGCCACGCCGCTGGAGGCGAAGAACGCCCGCGCCATCGTCTCCGGCGGCTATGACATTCCCGCCGACCAGGCCGACATCCGCGCCAGCCTGACGCCGATCATGACCGGGCTCTCCGGTGCACCGCCGGAAATCCAGTTGTTCGCGGCGGGCCCCCCCGACAAGCTCAATCGCACCGTCGATCTCGGGCCGCTGTCCTCTTGGCTCGCGGTGCGCACGATCGATCGCGAGACGCGCCGGTTGGACGCGATCGAGCGCGGCGAGCCGCCGCCGGCGACCGCGGCGCTGCCGACGCTGGTCTCTCCGGACCCCGCGCCGGAGCCGTCGCTGCAGGACGTGCCGATGCCCGGCCGCGATCCGCGCCGCGCTCCGCCCAAGGCCAAGCTCGAGCCAAGGGCCGCGCCGATGCCGAAGGTGCCGCAAGCCGCTCCCGCAGCGCCAAGCCCGCCGCTCGCAAGCCAGCAGGTCGCGCCCTTGCCGCCGCCGATCGAGGTGAGGCCCGCGCCGGGCCCTGCGCCCGCAAAGCCCAAGCCGAAGCCGCCGCTGGTGCTGACGCCGTCGAACCCGTGAACGCAGCACTCGTCATGCCCGGGCTTGTCCCGGGCATCCACGTTCTTCGTGCAGCAAGGCGTGGATGGCCGGGACATAGGCGAGCGGAAGCGACGCCGTCCTTCGGACGGCTATGCCCGGCCATGACGCCGGGGAAGCAAACTGCCTCAAGCCTGTTCAGCAAGCGCAGCCCTTGCCCGCCGGTAAACACATTCCCCCGCATTTGAATGAATTCTCGTCGGCAAAACTGATCTGCCGACTTTACCGGATTCTCGCGTTTGTTCCCTAGTGTCGGTCGCCAGAGGAATTCGCCGTCGCGCCAACACAGGCGGGATGGCTCGCCAAAGAACGACCAAGAACTGGGGTGATCGACATGAACGGGGCGAAATCGCTTCTACAGGATCTGGACGACGCGATCGCGCGCGGCACCGACGAGAGCCGGGCACGCGCGCTGTGGCATGCGACCGACATCCTGATCACCGGCCGCTACAGCGACGACGAGATCAGCATGTTCGGCGAGGTCATCGGCCGGCTCGCCGACGAGATCGAGGTTGCCGCGCGGACGCAGCTCTCCGAATTGATGTCGGCCTGCGATCACGCCCCGCTCAACGTCATCGAACAGCTCGCTCTCGACGACGAGATCGCGGTCGCCGGTCCCGTGCTGCGCGACTCCACCCGCATCGACGAGAAGATGCTGGTCGAGAGCGCCCTGACCAAGAGCCAGTCGCATCTGCTCGCGATTGCCCAGCGCAAGTCGATCGGCGAGGCCGTGACCGACGTGCTGGTCAAGCGCGGCGACCAGGAGGTCGTGACGTCGGTCGCCAGGAACGAGGGCGCGCGCTTCTCCGGCTCGGGCCTGCTGCACATGGTCCGCCGCGCCGAGGGCGACTCGATTCTTGCCGAGCAGCTTGGCCTGCGCAAGGACGTGCCGCGCCACATCTTCCAGCAGCTGATCTCGAAAGCGTCGGAAGACGTCCGCCGCCGGCTCGAGAGCGAGCGCCCCGAGATGATGGCGCAGATCCAGAGCTCGGTGACCGAGGTCACCGGCGACCTGCAATCCAAGTTCGGCCCGTCCTCGCGCAGCTACTTCGTCGCCAAGCGCGTGGTGACGACGCAGTACCGCCAGGGCAACCTCAACCAGGATTCGATCTCCAACTATGCCCGCCAGCACCGCTTCGACGAGGTGCAGATCGGCCTGTCGCTGCTGTCGGCGCTGCCGGTCGACGTGATCGAGCGCGCGCTGATGGACCGCAACCGCGAGATGATCCTGGTGCTGTGCAAGGCGCTCAACTTCTCCTGGGACACGACGATGTCGCTGCTGTTCCTCGGCGCCAAGGATCATCTGATCACCGCGCGCGAGCTCCAGGACAATGAGCGCGAGTTCAGCCGGCTCAAGAGCGAGACCTCGCGCAGCATCCTGAAGTTCTACCAGTCGCGCAAGACCGGCGCGGGTGCCGATGCGGGCCGTCAGCCCGAACTCCAAGTCCACTGAGAAAGTCCACTGAGCAAGTCCATTGAGCATGTTCACTAAGCAGGTCCACTGAGCAGGCTCACCGAGTATCATCCCGGAATTGGCAGGGGAGTATTTGCAAATGTTGCCTCAATTCGGCACCGCCGTTCGCAAGAAGAACCTCAACAACGCCTTCGCCACCGATGTCGGCGGCGGAGCTCCGGACAAGGCTTCGGTCGATGCCGCCTGGCTCGTGCTGGAAGCCGCCAACGATCTCGGCGACCACGCCGCGATCGAAGCCTGCCGCCGCGTCATCGACGCCGAACTGAACGGCACGGTGGCCGGCAGCTCGGATATCGATCTCGTGCTGGGATATTTCAGGTAGGGTTCGGTAGCCCGGATGGAGCGCAGCGCAATCCGGGGCCGCTGTGTCTGCGCAAGAAGACCCGGATTACGCTGCGCTCCATCTGGGCTACGCGACTATTTCCGAGCAGTCATTGCGAGCGCAGCGAAGCAATCCAGACTGTCTCCGCGGAAAGAGCCTGGATTGCTTCGCGGAGCCTGTCATCGGGCCGCGCTTCGCGCGGACCCGTTGGCTCGCAATGACGGAGTCTGGGGCGCCGTCATTGCTTCTTCGATCGGCACATGACGCGCCAAGAGCGACGTAGCTCGAAAATACTTTACGCGTTCGCGCCGCCGTCAACCGTCAAGGTCGAGCCGGTGATGTATTTGGCCTTTGCGCTCGCCAGGAACGCAACCGCATTGGCGATGTCATCCGTCGCGCCGTACCGGCCGAGCGCCATGAACTGCTTCAACGTCTCCGCGGTCGGGCCGCTTGCGGGGTTCATGTCGGTGTCGATCGAGCCCGGCTGGATGAGGTTGACGGTGACGTCCCTGGGGCCGACCTCGCGCGCCAGCGCCTTCGTGAACGCGGTCAGCGCCGACTTCGTCGCAGCGTAGACGCCGAGCACCGGCGAAGGCACGCGGTCGGCGAAATAGCTGCCGATGGTGATGATGCGGCCGCCCTTGCCAAGGTGGCGCAGCGCGGCTTTGCTCGCGACGATCGGCGAACGGACGTTGACGTTCAGCAGCGCATCGATATCCCCAAGCGAAATGTCGTTGAGGCCGCCCAAGCGCAGAATTCCGGCGTTGTTGACCAGAATATCGAGCCCGCCCAGCGCCGCGACGGTCTTGTCGACCGAGGCCTGGACGGCGGCGACGTCGGCGCTGTCGGCCTGGATCGCCACGGCTTTGCGTCCGCCGGCCTTGATGGCGTCAACCACCTGCGCGGCGCTGTCCGCGGACTTCTCATAAGTGATCGCAACGTCCGCGCCTTCCGCCGCCAGGGCTTTCGCAATGGCCGCACCAATACCTCTGCTTGCGCCCGTCACCAGGGCCCGTTTTCCTGCCAGCGTCATCTGATCTCTCCAATTCTGTAACGATCGACACAGAATATGTGGAGACTTGATCGGCCGCGTCAAGCCAATTATGTGTTGATCATTACAGAAAGAGCTGCGATGGCGGGACGACCACGAGAATTTGACCGCGAGGCGGCACTCGAAGCCGCCATGTTCCTGTTCTGGCGCAAGGGGTTCGAGGCGGCCTCGATGCACGACCTCTGCGAGGCCATGGGCGTCCGCTCGCCGAGCCTCTATGCGGCCTTCGAGAGCAAGGAGGCGCTCTATCTTGCGGCGATCGAGCATTACGTGCTGACTCATGGGCAGCCGGTTTGGGACAAGCTCGCGGAAGGAGCAACCGCGCGCGAGGGTGTCGAGAATCTGCTGGCCGCGGCGACCGAGACCCTGCCAAAATCTCGGATGACACCGGCGGGCTGCATGGCCGTGCTGGCAGCCGTCAGCGACGAATGGCCAGCCTCCATCGCCCGTGTGATCAGGAAAGTCCGGCTGGAAATGCTGGATAATTTGCGCGCGCGGATCGAAACTGCGGTCGCTAACCGTGAACTGCCCGCTGCGACGGACATTGATGCCCTGAGCCGGTTCTATCTCAGCGTCTTCCAGGGGATGGCCATCCAGGCCAAGGACGGCGCCACGACGGCGGAGTTGGGAGGTACAGCCAAGGCGGCCATGGCCGCGTGGCCGGGAGCAGCCCACAAATAACCAAGTCTACGAGACAGGCACCCAATGAGTGAACGTACCGACGGTCAGGCAAGCGCCCAACAAGCCGGGTTTGCCGGTGTCACGCGCAAGGTTCTCGAACGTCTTCCATTGCCGGGTAATCAGGAACTCATGGTCGTCGAGGTCACCTATCCGCCGGGTGGGGTCGCGCCGCTCCACCGGCATCCCGTTGCGGGCGCGGTCTACATCGTCGAAGGTGTCGCCGAGTCCGCCTATGGCAACGATGAGCCGCGACTATACCGGGCGGGCGAGACGTTGCAGGATCGGGCGGATCTTCCGCACACCCTCTTTCGCAATTGCGACCCGAAACGTCCGCTCCGCTTTCTGACCATCTACGTGCTCGAACCCGGACGCTCCTACACGCTGGAGCCCTGAGGCTGCGGCGCTCTCACCGCCGGATGCGGTAGATCACGACGTCTTCGCCGTGACGGATCGTGCTCCGCTCGAGCAGATAGTTCGATTTCTCCAGCACAGGGCGGGATGCGCCGTTGCTGACGAACACGATTCCGATGAGAGAGGGCAGCTTCAGTTGTGACAGCCCGATGTCCGTCAGCGCGGTCGCGATCTCGCTTGCAAATCCCCGGCCCCACAACTCGCGCTTGAACGCGTAGGCAATCTCGATCTCGTCGACGTTGTCCACCAGAATGTGCCGGATGCCCGCCCGCCCGGCGAAGGTCCCGTCTTGCGTTCGCAGCGTCCAGAGTCCGAAGCCATGCTGGTCCCAATGCGCCATGTTGGTCGCGAGATAGGTCTGCGTGATGTCGGGCGCCCGCACCCCGCCGAGATAGCGCGACACATCGGCATCGAGATGTAGCGTGACGAGGTCGGCGAGATCATCGTCGCGCAGTTTCTCGGCCGTCAGTCTGTTGGTGTGGAAGTGATCCAATGAGGTTAGCCGCGTTCGAAGTGAGCATCGATTGTTGCGCCGACGATACCGTCCTGCCGACGTTTTACTCGACCTCCCGATCGCCGGTGTGACGGGCGAGGTTTGATCTGCATCAAATACGCGGATGACGATCGCGCCACAACCCGACTTCGAGGTTCACAGGTTGATCAGGTGCGATGATCCCGACTTGGTACGTCAGCTTTGAAGTTCGACAACGTGGCGTTTTGCCGAGGCAGCGCAGTCCGCGCGAGACGCGGACGTTCGCGACCGAGGACGAAGCCAAGTTGTTCGCGCGCGCAAAGCTCGATGAAGGCCTCTCTGTTTTTGCAGGTACGATCAATCCTCACGTTCCGAGGCGGCTCATTCCGGCGCCAGAAATCCATGCGTGGCTCGGCGACGATGGGCGCCCTCTGCCGCCAGAAGCGTCGAGCACCGATTAAGCACGCTACGGTGCATAGAGATGGCGCTTGGGTGTTGCCATTTTGATACGGGTTTCGAGACTCCCGCCCGGGTAAAGTTTCTCACATTCGCGAACCTTATGCACCCTAGTCCCAGCATGGGTGCTCATTTTTGGACGAGACGGCGAATTCAAACGAAAGAGCAAAAAGGGGACGAGACCATGAGGAAGTTTTCGACTGCTGCGATCGGCATCGTGGCACTGAGTATGGCGGCTCCGGCCATGGCGGCCGACATGGCCGTCAAGGCGCCGCCGCCGGCACCAGTGGTGGCGGTCTACAACTGGAGCGGATTCTACATCGGGGCCAACGGTGGCTGGGGGCAAAGCCATGGTTGTGTCGACTTCGTAACGCCCGCTGGGACGGTCGCAGGTGGCTGCGCCGATCGCTCCGGTGGTCTCGCCGGTGGACAGATCGGGTACCGCTGGCAAACCAATCAGTTTGTGCTTGGTCTGGAAGCTCAGGGCGATTGGGCCGAGATCAAGAACACGCGCGTCAGCCTGATCGATCCGTTGATCTCGACCACAGGCAAGACCGACGCCATTGGGCTGTTCACAGCCCAGCTCGGTTGGGCATGGAACGCTTCGCTGTTCTACGTGAAGGGCGGCGCCGCCGTAACCCGCAATCGATTCGATATATTCAACAACGTCACCGGCGTCGGACTGGCTTCGGCAGGTCACACGCGCTGGGGCGGCGCCCTGGGTGTCGGCTGGGAATATGGTTTTGCGCCGAACTGGTCGGCCGGTATCGAGTACGACCATCTCTGGATGGGACGCGACAATTTCGGCTTCGCAGGCGTGGTCACACCCGGCGGGGTCACGCTCACCGGCAGCGGGATCAGCCAGGATGTGGACATGGTTACGCTTCGGTTGAACTACCGCTTCGGTGGTTTCGGTGCTCCGGTCGCCGCTCGCTATTGAGTGCGTGTCTTCCCGTTGAACTCAGGCCCCGGCATCGACCGGGGCCTTTTCATGGGAAGCCGAAGAAAACGATGGAGGTCCGGCGTCAATTCCTGCGATGTCGCAAGGTCAGGCGCGGGTAAACTGTGCGGACTTGTCGAGGATGCGGGCCGCGATCAATCGTTGGGGACGCTTCCCGATGCCCGGGTCAACGGGACAGAGGTCCGCAGCCCGGATGGAGCGCAGGCGCAATCCGGGAAACCATCCGCGTCGAAGGTCCCGGATGGCGGCATCGGGCGGCGCTTCGCGCCGACCCGTTGGCTACAAGGTCAGAACACCGCCGCCTGCATGTAGGTGAGGGGATTTCCCGCGCGTCGTTCTGGGTGGCGAACGAGCGATCAATAGCACGAGGCCCACGATTGCAGGCAATGCACCGCCGGGCTTTCGGACGCCGAGACGGGCACGGCCGCCCGACATATCAAAACGCTGTACGAGAACTGCCGGGGAAGCTATATTGGTGGTACTTTCGTCAAACACACGCGGTGAATGAATGCGCCGCCGGACGGGATGGAGCTTCTGGTGGCTACGGATGGTCATACAGTCGTGCTGTCTGCCGGCAGATTCGATGACACCAGCCGTGAAGAGCTGCGTGCCATTTTCGAGGCGGCTTCCGCGCAAGGCGCGAAGAACATTGTCGTTCATTTTCACGGAGGTCTGGTCGACAAGGCCGCAGGCCTTGGCGCAGCTCGGCAACTGATTCCGATCTATCAGGCGGCAGGCGCCTATCCGATTTTCTTCATATGGGAATCGGGCTGGTTCGAGGTCATCGAGCGCAATATGCCCGCCATTTTCCGCGAGACCATATTTCAACGGATCGTTGCTGCCGTCAGTCGGGGCTCCAAAGCCAAGGTAACGGCGGCGAACGGCGACGACGGCGCCCGCTCGATCGAGGCCATGCCGCCTGAGGCGGAAATCATTCGCGAAATGATCAAGCCCGCACCCTTCGCCGGCGTTGCGCCGGATCTTCCGTCAGATACGTCGATTTCTCTGGATGAATACCGTCAATTCGAGCAGATGCTCGAGAGCGATGCCGGATTCGAAGCTGACGTTCTCCAGTTGCAGACGGCCGTTCGGAACGGCACGGCAGCCGGCCAGACCCTCATGTCTCCCGAAGTGTTGGAGGACCCCCGGGCGGAACGCGGCGCGCCGGACGACGTCGCCAAGGGCGTCATATCAATGGCCCTGATGACCGCGAGAGCTGCCATCGTGCTTGGTCGCGTCGTCAGCAGATTTTCCCGAAAGCGTCACCATGGCTTTTATCTGACGGTCGTCGAGGAGGTTCTCCGCGGATTCTATCTCGGAAACGTTGGCAAGTTCTTTTGGGATCAGATGAAGAAGGACATCGACGCGGCTTTCGGCTTCTCGCCCGAATGTGGCGGCACCGCCTTTGTCGGCGAAATCGTCCGGCTCATGGGCGGCGAGACGCCACCCAAACTGACCTTTGTCGCGCACAGTGCGGGATCGATCTATGCATGCAGGCTTCTGAGGGAGATGCGGACTGCCGCGCCAGCAGTTCGCGTGAGCTTGATACTCGTGGCTGCTGCCGTCGATATGAAGACCCTGGCCGAGACCCTGAGGGCGGCGGGCGGCCAGGTCGACGGTTTCCGTAGCTTCGGGATGAGCGATCAGTTCGAGCGCCAGGACGAGCTTTTTGGCAAGCTGTTTCCGGGCTCGCTTCTGTATCTCGTTTCAGGTGTCTTGGAAGAAGAAGCGGACATGCCTCTGGCGGGCATGGAAAGGTTTTACACGTCCGATTTCAGCGAGCGCGGCCTGGAATACGTCGCGGCAGTCCGTCAATTCGATATATGCAGCCGGCCTCATAGTTTTGTCTGGGCCCCCTTCGACCGGGGGCTTGGAATGGCATGCGACATGCGATCCCACGGCGGTTGGATAGACGCGGCTGCGACGATGAATAGTGTAAAATATATCATTTCAAATGGCTTCGGATACGAACAAATGGATTGAGGGGGAGGCGACCTCCGCGGGCCCAAACTCTCCGGCGATCGTGGCGACATCGGTCGCGCATGGCCTTGTTGATCGCGAGGAGGTCAAGGTCTTTGGGCTCGACGCATGCGATACCGTCGACGGGTCGTTCTACGTTACGCGTGTCGGGCCTCGTCAGTTCACTCTATACCTCGACAAGCAGCGCGCCGAGCCGCTCACGGTTCAATCGTCGAGACCTGTGTGGGTTCGTCGGCCCAGATACGAAGACTATGCAATCGTCGTCGGTATCAATCGATACAAGGGGTTCGATCCGCTCGGGGGTGCCGAAACGGATGCGCAAGCCTTCGCCCGCTGGTTGCTGTCCGGGGAGGGCGGCTGCCTACCCGCAGCGAACGTGACCAAGATCCTGTCCTCCGGCACGGATCAGCCGCCGGTCCATCGGCCGAACTTTTCAGACGTCCACAGCGCGTTCCACCCCTATAGTGCAAAAGCCTGGGCCGCGCTGGATCGCCGCGTGGGACGCCGACTCTACATTTTTCTGTCCGGCCACGGCATTACGCCGACCCGTGCCGCCACGCCAATCATGGAGAATGCGGCACTTCTGATGGCCGATGCCGTCAGGACGGACATGCAGCATTTGTCCGGCCACGGGTATGCCGAATGGTTCAGGACCGCCGGTGCGTTCGACGAGATCGTACTGTTCGCCGATTGTTGTCGTGATCAAAAAAACAACATCGTGCCGAATGCTCCGTCATTTCCCATCCTTGAAGGGGATCATGATCGGGTGCAGGTCTTCTACGCAGCAGCGACCGGTCTCGGTTCCAAGGCTTACGAACGCAGGCTTGGCGAACCGCCTGCCGTTCGCGGGATTTTCAGCTTCGTCCTGATGCAGGCGCTGGAGCGAGGAGCGGCACGGGACGCCGATGGCCGTCTCACCGCGAGCACGCTCATGAATCATATCGAGAACGGCGTACAGCTCCTGAAGCCGGAGCAGCGCCCGAGGTTTCTGCATGCAGCCCGGCCGGACATCGTATTTTTCGATGGGCCGGCACAGGAGCCGCCGAATGTAACCCTTTCATTCTCAGCCAGGTACCATGGGACGACAGTGAAGCTCTTTGGATCGAATTATCCGCAACATGATCGGGTGTTCGATGCCGGACCGGATCCCGTCAGCGTCCGCCTGCGTCTGGGACTCTACAAGTTGAAGGCCGACGACGGCTCGAGCCGGTTCTTCGAAATCGACGTGGGGCGGGTGGAACATGTCAAGTTCTGATCTGGAGGCCTTGGAGGTCGAAGTCGTCGCCGAGCCGTCCTATCCGGTCGAGGAGCTCTACGTATTCGATCAAGATCTGAATGAGGTCGCGAAATCCGTCGGCGCGTTGAAAGCCCGGTTGAAGCCCGGGATCTACAAAATAAGATCGATTGCGGGACGTGCCAGTGCCGAGAAGATTTTTGAAGTGCCTCCTACGCCCTTCCAGTCACCCTCGCCGCGGAGTGCTCCAAAGCTCAACCTCAATATCCTGAGTCCGGTATTCCTGGGATTGAAAGGCAAGGAGGCCTCCGATCCGGGAAGTGCTTTCGTGACCAACCTCAGCACCCGCTTTCCCGAGCATCAGGTCGGGAACGGCGGCGGACTGCTGGTCGTGGTGCGCGCAAGAAATGCGCGCCAGAAGGAAGGGCTTGGGGCCGGGCTGACGCTCTGCGACGGACTTGGCAAGGAATTACGGAATTTGTCGTGGGCGATGGAGCGGTCGGAGGATGGCGCGACTGCTGCGTGCAGCCTGGCGCTCAACCCAGGCTCCTATCTCCTGCGGCTCGATCGCGGCGATCATCCATCGGTCGAACAGACGATCGTTGTCGCACACAAGTGGCAGACTCAGATCTTCATCCTTGCTCGAGCGCACGACGATTCGCCGGCCGAGCTGGACCTGGATTTGTCGGACGCAGGCATTCTGATGGCCCCCTTGGGGGAGGGATTCCGCAGTGACCGTCCGGAGGCCGCCTGGGTCGAGGTGCTGCGGCAGGCGCTTGCTGATCGCCGATATTCCGGCGTTCCGGTGGCAGAACTGAAACGGGCGATAGGTCGCGCCAGGAACGGTCAGGATGACCCCGGGAATACCAAGCCGGGGCTCGACCCCATGTTCGGGCTCTATGCCGCGCATCTCCTGGCGCAGTCTCCAGCCGGTGACGAAGCTCTGTTGCGGGGACTGGTCGATCGCCTGCGGGTCCTCATCGGCGACCATCCGGATGTGATGGCGCTCTACCTGCGCCTTGGTGTCTCCATCGAGGGGTATGCGGTTTCGCAGGCGCCGATGTTGCGCAGCAGCTGGAACATCCTGATGGACCGAGGCGATAAGCTGGTCCTGCCAGGATCGTACGCCTCGCGTATCGTCGAGCGCCTCTGGGGGAGGGGAGCCTGGCTGAGCTGGCGCGTGCCTGAGAAGTTGACCTGGAGTGCTCCGCCTGCTGCCCCGATCGAACTGGCCACGTTGCCGGCGTTTGTCGTGGGGAATGCGGAGACACTGGCGCAGTTCACGAGGGCCGCGGAGCAGTTGCAGACAGAGACCCTTCCGGCATCGGAGCAGCAGTTGCTCAAGTACCTCCATAACGTTGCGAGGAGCAGTGCCTCGGCGGCAGATCTTGCGCTTGAGGGCAGCGGTGTCGGCGGCGTGAGAGGCCTGTTTCTATCGTTCTTGGCATGGATAAGGGCGCCTTGGATCAATAGCAGCGCACGGGCAGAGGCGAGGCGAATTCTCGACGCGAATGAGATCACGCAGGCGCTTGGGATGCCCCAGGTGGTCCTTGCCCAGGCGATCGGCGATCTATTCGCCAAATTCAATAAGAAGGGCCTTCTCTCGATCGAGCGCCGAGGCGCGCGCACCCTCGCAGATGTCCTCGCCGAAGAGTTCGTCGCACTGCATCCGGACGGTTATTTGCAAGACAAGACGTTGGATGGGATCTATCGAAGCGTTCATGCGCTTGATCATCCCCGCGCTGCGCTGTGCCTGGCCGGTGACGGCCCACGCGGCGCTTTTTTTGGTCTCGGCATTTTGCAGGGCATGGCTCGCTTCGGGCTGCTTCGCCAGTTTCACTATTTGTCGGGCGTGTCGGGCGGTAGCTATATCGGCGCGTGGCTGTCCGCTTGGCGATATCACGCGAAGGACGATGATTGGGTGCTGAATGCACTGGCCGCGGAACCTCATGTCTCGAGCCAGTCCGCTGACGGTCAGGCTGTCGCCGGGCTGCTGGATTTTGACGATAACGGCACTAACAGGCGTGGATTTCTGTCCAGGGGTTTATGGACACAACACGGAAGACACGCGCGCAACCTGCTCTTGACGTGGCTCGTGTACGGGCCGCTCTTCCTGGCCGCCCTGTCCATACCAAAGGTCTACCTGGCGTTTGTCGTCTTTTGCTGGGACGGCGATAGGCTCGCCCTGTGGTCGATATTCGCGACGGCAATGATCGTGCTGTTCGTCGCACTGGCGAAGCGCGAAGCGAGCAGGATCGAGCAAACTGCGAACCGCAGTTCTGAAGGCATTCTCGATGTGAAAGAGCCGCTGCTCTTGATCTGCATTTGCGGCATCCTGCTTTGTGCATCGGTACCGGTCTGGCTGAATTCGGGCTGGCCAGAACTCATGGGGGCTGCGGCCGCGGCAGGTGCTGCTCTGTTCGGACTAAGCTCCATTCGGGTCCTTGCGCCCCAACGAAGCGAGCGTCCTTCGTCGGCATCGTGGCGTTGGATCAGCACCATGATCGCTGGAGCCACGGGTGGACTCGTTTTCGCGGCGACGTGCAAAGAAGTTGCTGAAATACTTTACAAGCCGCCTCCGCCCGGGCCCGAAGATATCATTCAGCCCGAAATGGGCCTGGCAATCGCGGTTGTCGGCCTGATCCTGCTGGCCTTGATCCTGGCTGACATATTGTATCTCGGGCTGACGAGCCGTTTGCGAGGAAGTGAACGGGACAGGGCCTGGCAGGCCGCGTCAATTGGAAGCCTCTCTCTGATCCTGGTTGTCTGGGCGATTCTCGCGCCACTCGATTTCTTCGGACCGGCTGCGGCGGAAGCGTCGCTCCCGATCGTCGTTGCGATCACGGGCATTTCCGGTGCGGTTGGGGGGGTGTCCGGTGCTCTCGCTTTGGCGTTGGGCTTTGGCTCCCTGGAGTTTTCGAGATGGCGCAGGTTGATCGGAATGATATCGATCTATGTCGCCGAAGTTGCGGCGGTCGCCTTGCTTGCAATCCTGGTCGTGATCTTGTCCGCAAATGCCGACCTCATCATCAGGAGTCTGGCTGCTCCCATGTCCGGCTTGTCCGTTGCGGCCGCCAAGCTCGTTGCCGCGCTGCTGGCGACGGCGCTGTTCTGCGTGCTGGCGGTAGCTGCCGCTTATTGGATAGATCTCAGCGCATTTTCGCGGCACGAGGTTCATCGCAGCAAATCCATGCGACGTTTTCTCGGAGTGGCTGCGGGCCCCGCTTCTTCGCCTCCGGATTCGTCACTTCGCGACACCCATGATCTGGCTATGGCAGACATTTGGAGTTCGACACAGCCGGAGCGTGCCCGTTTCCTGTTTCCAATGTTCAACATGGCGCTCGATCACCTGGGCGACAAATCTCGTCAGGGCAGCGAACCGTTCACCGTGACTCCGCTGGCGAGCGGGAGCGCGCTGTTCGGCTACCGATCGTCAGCCGACTATGGCGCTTCCGAAGGTGGCATCACGCTTGGCACGGCGATGGTGGTATCCGGGGCATCCATCGACCGTGAGATCGCGCGGCACACGACACCGTTGGTCGCGCTCATGTTCTCGTTGCTCGGCGTCCGTCATGGGCTGTGGCTCGGCAATCCAAAGAGCGACGCCGCATCGCGCAGAGCCCAGCCGCGCCTTTCGTTTACACCTGTCGTCGAGGAAATATTCGGCAGGGCGCCCGGAGACTATGTCCATGTCTCGAGTGGCGACGGGTTTGACCCGTTGGGGCTTTACGAAATGATCCGGCGCCGATGCAGATTCATCGTCGTCAGCGATGCCGGCGCCGATTCGCTGGAGAATCTCGGTCGCGTGATCCGAAGGGTCAGGGTGGATTTTGGCGTCGCGATCGACATGACCGACCTGGAGCTTCAGCGGGCTCCGCCACCGAGCGTAGGTGCGTGCTGTGCGTTGGGCTATATTCGCTACCCCGAAGGCCCCGGGGCCGCCGGCATTCTCATCTATTTGCGGCCGGAGCTCGATGGTAGCGAGCCGCTCGATGTAAGGGGCTATGCGGCCCGGCACCCTGCTGTGTTCCCGCGCGAGCGCGTTTCCGCCCGGCAGTTCGATGAAGAGGGAGCCGAGAGCTACCGTGCGTTGGGAAGTCATATCATCGACATGCTTTTTCAGCGGGGACACCATACGGACGGTGCGCCAGCAGCCAAGGCATTCTCGTTGATGGATCTGAAACAGCGCGTGCACGACTATCTTGCCGCGCGCCGCGAATACCGAATGGCCCAGGAGCGAGAACTGCGTCATTAGCGCCGTCCGGTTTGCACCGCTCGCGATCGTTTCGCCGGGCCGATGATGCCACCCTGTTCCTGTTTTGCCCGACGGGTCTACAGGTGCATTTCGTGGCTGCGCTCCATCGCGGCCATGGGCGGATGATTCTCGCGCACACGTAAGCCATTGATTTCACGCCCCCCGTCTACTGTGCATGGGGTTGTTTTCGCAGTTTTTAGTTTCGAGGGGGCTATCCCGCTCCCAGCGCCACCGCGACGTTGTAGGTCACGAGGCTCGCGGCATAGGCCAGCACCAGCATGTAGGTGAAGGTCACCGCCATCCATCGCCAGCTTCCGGTCTCGCGCCGGATCACGGCCAGCGTCGAGGCGCATTGCGGGGCGAAGATGTACCAGGCCAGCATCGACAGCGCGGTGGCGAGCGACCATTTCGTCGCCAGCACCTGGCCGATCTGCTCGGCCGCTTCCTTGCCGCCTTCGATCGCATAGACCGTGCCGAGCGCTGCGACCGCGACCTCGCGCGCCGCCATGCCCGGGATCAGGGCGACCGCGATCTGCCAGTTGAAGCCGACCGGGGCAAGCAGCGGCTCGAGCGCCTTGCCGATGATCGCCGCCAGGCTGAAGTTGATGGCGGGTTCGGTAGCGCCTTCAGGCGGCTGCGGGAACGAGGCCAGGAACCAGATCAGCACCATCATCGAGAAGATCGTGGTGCCGGCGCGGTGCAAAAACATCTTCGCGCGCGTGTAGACGCCGATCGCGATCGATTTCAGGCGCGGCATCTTGTAGTCCGGCAGCTCCAGCATGAACGGCGCCGGCGCATAGTCGCGCAGCATGAAGAATTTTATCAGGAACGAGACGGCAAGCGCGCTGGCGATGCCGGCGACGTAGAGGCCGAACATCACGAGGCCCTGGAGGTTGATGAAGCCCCAGACGTCCCTGGCCGGAATGAAGGCGGAGATGATCAGCGTGTAGACCGGGATGCGCGCCGAGCAGGTCATCAGCGGCGCGATCAGGATCGTGGTCAGCCGGTCGCGCTTGTTGTCGATCACGCGCGTCGCCATGATGCCGGGAATGGCGCAGGCAAAGCTCGACAGCAGCGGAATGAAGGCGCGGCCGTGCAGGCCGGCGCCGCCCATGATGCGGTCCATCAGGAAGGCGGCGCGCGCCATGTAGCCGAAATCTTCCAGCAGCAGGATGAACAGGAAGATGAGGATGATCTGCGGCAGGAACACGATGACGCTGCCGACGCCGGAGATTACGCCGTTCTGCAGAAAACTCTGCAGCAGGCCGGCGGGCAGGGTGTCGTGTACGAGTTCGCCGAGCACGTCGAAGCCTGATTTGAGCAGGTCCATCAGCGGCTGCGCCCAGGCGAACACCGCCTGGAACATCACGAACAGGATCAGCGCCAGCACGATCAGCCCGCCGACGGGATGCAGCACCACGGCGTCGATCCGCGCGGTCCAGGTGTCGGGTCTAGCAGGCAGGCTGACGCAATCGGCGATAATGCGGTCGGCCTCGCGCTGGGTGGAGCGCAGTTCGCCGACGGTGAGCGCGCGCCAGGTGTTCTCCGCCGGCTCGGCGGCGAGCCTCGCCGAGATCTCGTCGGTCAGCGTCAACAGATCGGCCGTGCCGCCCTTGCGCACCGCGATCGAGGTGACCACGGGCACGCCGAGCTCCTTGGCAAGCCGCTCGACGTCGACAGTGATGCCGCGGCGCGTGGCGATGTCGAACATGTTGAGCACGAGGATCATCGGCCGGCCGGTGCGCTTGAGCTCCAGCAGCAGGCGGATGGTCAGGCGCAGATTGGTGGAATCGGCCACGCACAGCACGAGGTCGGGCACCGTCTCGCCGGAGGCCTTGCCGAGCACGAAGTCGCGGGTGATCTCCTCGTCCGGGCTGCGGCCGCGCAGCGAATAGGTGCCGGGCAGGTCGACCACCGAGACCTGGCGTCCCTGGGGCGTGACGAAGAAGCCTTCCTTGCGCTCGACGGTGACGCCCGGATAGTTCGCGACCTTCTGCCGGCTGCCGGTCAGGGCATTGAACAGCGAGGTCTTGCCGCTGTTTGGCGTGCCGACCAGGGCGAGATGCAGCAGAGGTAATTCCATGGGATCACTGGTCCGGGATGCGGCGTCCGGTCGCTATCTAGGCGACGATGATGGCCATGGCTTCGCGCCGGCGGACCGCGATCGTGATGCTGTCGACCCGCACGGCGATGGGGTCGCGCCCGACCAGCCCCTCGTGCAGGACCTCGACCCGGGCCCCCTCGACGAAGCCGAGCTCGATCAGCCGGCTCTCGAGCTCGATGTCCGAGAGCGCCGAACCGGTGTCCCGGGCGGACAGATGCTGGATGACGCCGGTGTAGCCGCGCAGGGCCAGACCCAGCGGCATGTGAGGGCGCGTATCATTGGTGTCGGTCATGCCCTGTATTTTCAACGCAGGGCATTGAGGTCAAGCGCGCCGGTCGGCGGAAGCTGCACCTTAGAGTGATTTTAAAGTGCGGCCGCCGTGGCGGGTCGAAAAGACGCCTCGTCGGCTACTGGGCCGGGACCTTGTCCGGCTGGGCGGCCATGGCGCGGCTCTTGAAGTAGTCCAGCACGAACAGGCGGATCGCCGAGGACAGATTGCCCTGCTGGCGATTGCCGTCGATCTCGCCGACGAGCTCGGACAGCGTCATGTTGCGCAGGCCCGAAATCTCCTTCATGCCGTTCCAGAACGCCTCTTCCAGGCTGACGCTGGTCTTGTGACCGGCGACGACGATCGACCGTTTCACGACGGGCGATTTCATGGCTGCTCCTCGCGATCGATCTGATGCTGATCCAGGTGCTCCTTCGCCCTGTCCGCGCGCGTCTCCTCCGCCGACCGCTCCGCCTTCGTGCGGCCGAACTTCGCCCGATTGACGTCCGCCTGCTTCGCCGAGGCTTCCCGCTCGGCGCGCTTCCGGAAACGATTCAGGTTGATGACGTTCCCCATGCCGCGTCTCCATCATCCGATCCTCTTCAGGCAGGATGAAACTTTCAGAAACAGGGTGCCGCATCGCACCCGACAAGACTTGATCGCCATTCGCTTGCCCTCGTCAATCGGCCCTTCGGGCCATCAAACAATGAATTTCGCCCTGTCTAGGGCAGAAGAGCTGCGTAACACGCCGTCTTCCCGGAACATTGACGGTAATCAAATCCCGTCCCCAAAGCCGCATAATTCTGCCGGTCGAGCGCCCGTATCACTACGGATGACTATCGGAATTCGGAATCCTATCCGGGGCTGGTCATCTTCTCCGGGCGCACCAGGCGGTCGAATTCGTCGGCCGAGACGAAGCCGAGCCGCAGCGCTTCCTCCTTCAGCGTGGTGCCGTTGGCATGGGCCGTCTTGGCCACCTTGGCGGCGTTGTCGTAGCCGATTTTCGGGGCAAGCGCGGTCACCAGCATGAGCGAGCGCTGCATCAGCTCACTTATGCGTTTTTCGTCGGCGCGGATGCCGCTGACGCAATGTTCGGTGAAGGAGCGTGCGGCGTCGGCCATCAGGCGGATGGAGTGCAGCATGTTGTAGGCCAGCACGGGCTTGTAGACGTTGAGCTCGAAATGACCCTGGCTGCCGGCGACCGTGATCGCGGTGTGATTGCCGAACACCTGGCAGCACACCATGGTCATCGCCTCGCATTGCGTCGGATTGACCTTGCCCGGCATGATCGAGGAGCCCGGCTCGTTCTCCGGCAGGATCAGCTCGCCGAGGCCCGAGCGCGGGCCCGATCCGAGCAGGCGGATGTCGTTGGCGATCTTGAACAGCCCTGTCGCGACCGAATTGATGGCGCCGTGCGCCAGCACATAGGCGTCGTTCGAGGCCAGCGCCTCGAATTTGTTGGCGGCGCTGGTGAAGGGCAGTTTGGTGATCCCGGCGACGTGCCTTGCGAACAGTCTTGCAAAGCGCGGCTTCGAGTTGAGGCCGGTGCCGACGGCAGTGCCGCCCTGCGCCAGCGGATAGAGCTCCTTCACCGCGACCTTGAGCCGGGCGATGCCGCTTTCGACCTGCGCGGCATAGCCGGAAAATTCCTGGCCGAGCGTCAGGGGCGTCGCGTCCTGCGTATGAGTACGGCCGATCTTCACGATCCTGGAAAACTCCTTCTCCTTCTTGCGCAGCGCGCGAAGCAGCTCGCCAAGGGCAGGAACGAGATCGGCGGTGATGCGGCTTGCGGCCGCGATGTGCATTGCGGTCGGGAACGAGTCGTTCGACGACTGGCTCATGTTGACGTGATCGTTGGGGTGTACCGGCTTCTTGGCGCCGAGCTCGCCGCCGAGCAGCTCATTGGCGCGGTTGGCGATCACCTCGTTGAGGTTCATGTTGGTCTGCGTGCCCGAGCCGGTCTGCCACACGACGAGCGGAAAATGATCGTCGAGGCTGCCGTCGATCACCTCGCGCGCGGCGCGGATGATGGCATTGGCCCGGCGCTGGTCGAGCAGGCCGAGTTCGCGGTTGGACTGCGCCGCGGCGAGCTTGACGATGCCGAGCGCATGCACGAGCGAGATCGGCATGCGATCCGTACCGATGCGGAAATTCTGCCGCGAGCGCTCGGTCTGCGCCCCCCAATAGCGATCGGAGGGGACCTCGATGGGACCGAAACTGTCGGTCTCGATGCGGGTCGCGGGGCGGGCGGTCTTCGAGCGGGCAGCTTTGGCCATGAGCACATCCATTCCGCCGCGCGAAATGCCGCGCGGCCTCTTCATGTGCTCTTCTATATAGGCAGTCTGGCCAGGCGCGAGGTCTTGCGCTGCAGCCTAGATCATTTCTTGCGGAAACGATCGAGCCGCACGACCTCGGCACCGCCCTGGCTCGGCGGGGTCGGCTCTTCCGCGGTCTCCGCCTTTTCCAGGGCGGGCGCGGGCACCGACACGGCCGAAGGGGCAGGGGCCGCGGGCAACGTCTCCGGCACGACCTCGGCGACATCGGACGTGTCGAACTGGAGGCCGAACTTCACGGACGGATCGAGGAAGCTCTTGATGGCGCTGAACGGCACGATCAGCCGCTCCGGAATGCCGCCGAACGACAGGCCGACCTCGAAGCGGTCCTCGAGCACGGTCAGATCCCAGAACTGGTGCTGCAGGATGATCGTCATCTCTTCCGGATATTGCGCCAGCAGGCGCGACGACAGCTTCACGCCCTCGGCCTTCGACACGAAGGTGATGAAGAAATGATGCTCGCCCGGCAGTCCATGGGACGCGGCGTCGGTCAGCACCTTCCGCAGCACGCCGCGCAGCGCGTCGCGGGCCAGCACATCGTATCGGATATGATCGGTCGCCATGGTGGTCCTGTTGCATTCCAGGAGTTGGGCCCTGCCGGCCCGACTCGCCAAGTCGCAATAGTACTGCGCCTGACGGGTCAGCAGGAGTCCCCGCCGGGGAGGAAATCAAAGGTAAGTGGAGGCTTCTGTTGCCAGGTGCCTCCGAACCCCGCCTAACGGAGCTTAACCCGTTAGGACTTTAAGATGGTCTTTCAAACTGCGTTACGCAGCCTGAGCAACCGGAGCAAAGTTGTCGTTGGCAACTATTGCAGTAGCCCGATAACGGCGGAACAATACCGGGAAAAAGCACGCCCTTTACGCCCTCGTCGATCCTATTTCGCCCCCGCCAAAACCCGCTTCTAGGGCTCGCCCGCTCGTGGGCTTTGGTGGAGGCGCCGGGTACCGCCCCCGGGTCCGAATGGTTTATTACGACGACCGTTTATTTCCATAGCCGGCGAACCGGCACCCTCAATATAGGGGGCAAAGGTTTAGAAAGACAGGGGTTTGGGGCGGGCATGGCGCGGTTCCCTTGGGATAGGTTCCGGACAGCCACAGGTCCGATCTTGGCCTCGCTGCGGCCCGCGTTCTAAGCTCCTGACATGTCCACGGATTCAGCACCGGCCGCCCAAGAGCCGGATCGTGCCGCAGCCGGCGGCCCTCCGCCCAGCCTGGCCGCGTTGTTCGCGGCCTTCGCCCGGATGTCCCTGGCCGGTTTCGGCGGGGTCCTGGTGTTTGCCCGGCGGGCGATTGTCGAGCAGCACCGCTGGATGACGGCGGACGAGTTCAACGAAACCTTCGCGCTCTGCCATTTCCTGCCCGGCCCCAACATCGTCAATCTGTCGATGGTCTTCGGCGCGCGGCTCCGCGGAATCGCGGGCGGCGTTGCCGCCTTTGCCGGGCTGCTGCTGCCGCCGACGCTGATCATGACCGTGCTTGCGATCGTCTACGCCCGGTTCGGCGATGTGGAGGTGCTGCGCCGCATCCTCGCGGGCATCTCCTGCGCGGCGGTCGGCCTGCTGATCGCGGTGGTCTTCCGCATGATGACGCCGCTGCTCAAGCGGATGGACGCGGTTGCGCTCATCCTGATGCTCAGTGTGTTCCTCGCCATCGGCGTGCTTCGCCTGCCGCTCCAGGCGGTGCTGCTGGTCGCGATCCCCGTGAGTGTCGGCGCCACCTTCCTCCTGCGGCGGAAGGTAGCAGCGTGAACGCCGAGAACCCGATCTGGGCGCTGATCTCCACCTTCGCTCTGATGTCGCTGTTCGCGGTCGGCGGCGCCGCGGCGGCGGTGCCCGAGATGCACCGCATCGCGGTCGATGTGCATCACTGGATGACCGACAAGCAGTTCACTGATGCCTACGCGATCGCGCAGCTCTCGCCAGGTCCGAACGTGCTTATCGTGACGTTAATCGGCTATGCGGTCGCCGGCATCCCCGGCGCGCTGGCAGCGACGCTGGCGATGTGCCTGCCGACCGCGCTGGTTGCCTATTATGTCAGCCGGCTCTTGAACCGGCCCAGCCAATCGCGCTGGCCCGGCCTGATCCAGGCTGCACTGGTTCCGCTCTCGATCGGATTGATGGCGGCGAGTGCGCTGATCCTGGCCCAGGCGACCGATCGCACAATTGCCGCGGTGCTTCTGACCGCGATGGTTGCGGTGCTCGCAGCGGTCTCGCGCATCAATCCACTGTGGCTCCTGCTCGCCGGAGGCTTGATGGGTTTTGCTGGCATTGTGTAATGAAAATCGCTAGGCAGTGATCCGGGCGAGGGATCCATTTCCAGCCGATTAGAACAACACTGCGCGTGACTTACGGGTCGCGGAGGAGACATGCATGGCCGATACGATGGGCCACTCAGCGACAGCCACCCGAAACACCTCGGTGGCGCTCGGCTTTTGTCTGCTGGCCATTGCGCCGCAGATATTCGAATTCATCTGGTCGATCGGGACGATTTTTGGCTGGGGCGCGGGACGCGGCCCGGCCACCGTCCTGATCAGCCACGCCACCGCGCTGGTCGCGGGCGCTCCCGCGGCACTGATCGGATCGGTCGGCGGTGAGACCAAGAAGGCGTCATCCGACGTGCTGCTGGCGCTGATCTATTCCTACCCGATCCTTGTGGTGGCCATCGTCTCTCTATTCATGACGATCCGGTCGGCTCAGGATTATGTCGGCGGCGTCATTCTGATGGCGCTCGCGCTGTTCGCGCTGTGGGCCTCGAGCGATTTGCAGGGCATGCGCGGCTTCTCCTTCGGTGCGGGCACCGCGCCGCGCATGTTCGGCGGGCTGCTGGTCGCGCTGTCCGCGGGCATCGCCTTGACCGGCCTTCTGACCGACGGGCCGGCGATGGCCCATTATTCCTGGCGCGGGCCGCTGTTCGTGATGGCCTCGATCGTGTTTTTCGCCCTGGCGATCCGGCCGCTCGGCCTCGTGGTCTCCGCCTTCGTGAGCTTCATGATCGCGGCGATGGGTTCGCACGAGACGCGCTGGCTGGAGGCCGCCATCGTCGGCGCCTGCCTGACGCTCGGCTGCGCGCTGCTCTTCCCCTACGTGCTCGGGCTACCGATGCCGATGTTTCCGCGTTTCCTGATCCAGTGAGGGCGTGATGGATATTTTTGCCAACCTCGCCCACGGCTTCGCCGTCGCGCTTTCTCCGATCAACCTCCTGATGTGTCTGATCGGCGCCCTCGTCGGCACGCTGGTCGGCGTTCTCCCTGGTATCGGCACCATCGCCACGGTGGCGATGCTGCTGCCGATCACCTTCGGACTGCCGCCGGTCGGCGCGCTGATCATGCTCGCCGGCATCTATTACGGCGCGCAATATGGCGGCTCGACCACGTCGATCCTGGTCAACATACCCGGCGAGGCGACATCGGTCGTCACCGCCATCGACGGTCACCAGATGGCCAAGCAGGGCCGTGCCGGCCCGGCGCTGGCGATCGCCGCGATCGGCTCGTTCTTTGCCGGCTGCGTCGCGACCGTGCTCATCGCCGTGCTCGGCGCGCCGCTGACTAAGCTCGCGCTGGCCTTCGGCCCGGCCGAGTATTTCTCGCTGATGGTGCTCGGCCTGATCTTCGCGGTCGTGCTGGCCAAGGGCTCGGTGCTGAAGGCGATCGCGATGATCGTGCTCGGCCTGCTCATGTCGATGGTCGGCTCGGACATCGAGACCGGCGCCTCGCGCATGGCCTTCAACATTCCGGAGCTCGCCGACGGTCTCGGCTTTGCGACGGTGGCGATGGGCGTGTTCGGCTTTGCCGAGATCATCCGCAACCTCGACGCCGGCGCCGAGATGAACCGCGACCTCGTGCAGCAGAAGATCACCGGCCTGATGCCGACCAGGAAGGATCTGCGCGACTCCGCGCCTGCCATCCTGCGCGGCACCGTGCTCGGCTCGATCCTCGGCATCCTGCCGGGCGGCGGCGCCGTGATCGCGTCCTTTGCGGCCTATACGCTCGAGAAGAAGATCGCCAAGAACCCGTCGCGGTTCGGCCGTGGCGCGATCGAGGGCGTGGCGGCGCCGGAGAGCGCCAACAACGCGGCGGCGCAGACCTCCTTCATCCCGCTGCTCACCCTCGGCATCCCGCCGAACGCGGTGATGGCGCTGATGGTGGGTGCGATGACCATCCATGGCATCGTGCCGGGTCCGCAGGTGATGCAGAAGCAGCCGGACCTCGTCTGGGGCATGATCGCCTCGATGTGGATCGGCAACCTGATGCTGATCATCATCAACCTGCCGCTGGTCGGAATCTGGGTCCGCCTGCTGCGCGTGCCTTACCGGCTGATGTTCCCCTCGATCGTGATCTTCTGCGCGATCGGCATCTACTCGGTGAACAACGCGCCGGTCGACGTCATCCTCGCCGGCGTGTTCGGTCTCGTCGGCTACTGGCTGATCAAGCACGATTTCGAGCCGGCACCGCTGCTGCTCGGCATGGTGCTCGGACCGCTGATGGAAGAGAACCTGCGCCGCGCACTGCTGATCTCGCGCGGTGACTGGAGCGTGTTCCTGACGCGTCCGCTGTCGGCAGTGTTGCTGGCGATCGCGGCGAGCCTGTTGATCCTCACGGTGCTGCCTGCGCTGCGCGCCAAGCGCGACGAGGTGTTCACCGAATCCGAGAACTGATCGCGTCGCGCCTGCGTTCGCGCGCCGCATTCGGAAGTCGAATCGACTTGTGTGATGACTTCGTGACATGAAAATGCCGGCCCTTGTGGCCGGCATTTTTGTTTGCGTCCCGGGGAAACGACATGACTTCTATTCGCGCGCTCGCTACGGGCGCATGTGCCGTCGCGCTTGCATCGCTGTGCGCGTTTGTCGCACCGTCTCAGGCGCAGACCTATCCGACGCGCGGCATCACCATGATCGTGCCGTTCGCAGCCGGCGGCCCGACCGACGTGATCTCGCGCATCGTCACCGCGCACATGGCGCAGACGCTCGGGCAGAGCATCATCATCGAGAATGTGGTCGGCGCCGGTGGCACCACCGCGACTGCGCGGGCCGCGCGCGCGGCCAATGACGGCTATACGCTGATCACCGGGCATATGGGCACCCATGCCGCATCCGTGCCGCTCTATCCGAAGCTTGCCTATCATCCGGAGAAAGACTTCGAGCCGATCGCGCTGCTCGCGGGCACGCCGATCCTGATCCTCGCGCGCAAGGATTTTCCGCCGAAGGACCTGAAGGAGTTCGTCACCTACGTGAAGGCCAATGCCGAGAAGGTGAACGCGGCGCATGCCGGCGTCGGCTCGGTCTCGCACGTGTCCTGCGAACTCTTGCACTCCATCCTCGACATCAAGCCGGTCGGCGTGCCCTTCAACGGCACCGGCCCCGCGATGAACGCGCTGGTGGCGGGGCAGGTCGACTACATGTGCGACCAGATCGTCAACGCCGTGCCGCAGATCAACGCCGGCACCATCAAGGCCTATGCGATCGCAACGGTCGAGCGCAATCCGTCGCTGCCGAACGTGCCGACGACGACGGAAGCCGGCCTGCCTGCGTTCCAGGCCCAGGCCTGGAACGCGATGTTCGCCCCGAAGGGAACTTCGCCGGCGATCGTGGCGAGCCTGAACGCCGCCGCCGTCAAGGCGCTCGACGACGGGACCGTGCGCAAGCGGCTGCTCGAGCTCGGCAGCGTCATCCCCGGTCCCGCGGACCGGACGCCGGAGGCGCTGGCCACTCTCGTCAAGAACGAGATCGCGAAGTGGACCCCGGTGCTCAAGCCGGCAAGTTAGGCAGCACTTTCAAGCCGATAGAGGAGGGGCGGGACGCGAGTTCCGCCCCTTGCCGTTTGCACCGGAAACGCTCACTTTTTCCGGGTATAATCGGTGCAGGCAGCGAATCGCCGCTGTCGCAGCGCGGGGGTGGCCGCTAAGTTCGCCGCCTCCCCAAAGGCTCTATGGCACATGCACCAGTATCAGGACCTGCTCGAGCGGATTCTTTCAGACGGCGCCGAGAAGACCGACCGGACGGGCACCGGCACGCTCTCGGTGTTCGGCCATCAGATGCGCTTCAATCTGTCGGCCGGCTTCCCGATGCTGACCACCAAGCGGCTGCCGCTGAAGGCGATCGTGCACGAGCTGTTGTGGTTCCTGAAGGGCGACACCAACATCAAATATCTGCGCGACAACGGCGTCACCATCTGGGACGAGTGGGCGGACGCCAATGGCGACCTCGGCCCGGTCTATGGTCATCAGTGGCGCTCGTGGCCGGCGCCGGACGGACGCAGCATCGACCAGATCGCCAATGTCGTCGACATGATCAAGCGCAATCCGGATTCACGCCGCCTGATCGTCTCGGCGTGGAATCCGGCCGAGGTGGACAAGATGGCGCTGCCGCCGTGCCACTGCCTGTTCCAGTTCTATGTCGCCAACGGCAAGCTGTCGTGCCAGCTCTATCAGCGCTCGGCCGACGTGTTCCTCGGCGTGCCCTTCAACATCGCCTCCTATGCGCTGCTGACCATGATGGTGGCGCAGGTCACCGGCCTCAAGCCCGGCGACTTCGTGCATTCGTTCGGCGACACCCATCTCTATTCCAACCATCTGGAGCAGGCGAAGCTCCAGCTCACGCGCGCGCCGCGTGCGCTGCCGGTGATGCGGATCAACCCCGACGTGAAGGACATCTTCTCCTTCCGCTTTGAGGATTTCGAGCTCGTCGGTTACGATCCGCATCCGCACATCAAGGCGGAAGTCGCGGTCTAGCGCAGATGTCGCTCAACATCCGCCGCGTGCGTCCGGGGGAAGCCGGGCTCGTTCTTTCCTTCATCCGCGAGCTCGCCGAATACGAAAAGCTCTCGCACGAGGTCGAGGCGACCGAGGCTGACATCGCGGACGCGTTGTTCGGCGACAGACCGCAGCTCTATTGCGCGATCGCCGAGTGGAACGGCGAGGCGGTCGGCTTTGCGGTCTGGTTCGCCAATTTCTCCACCTTCAGCGGCCGTCACGGCATCTATCTCGAAGATCTGTATGTGCGGCCGTCGCATCGGGGCAAAGGCCTCGGCAAGGCGCTGCTGGTCTATCTCGCAAAGGAATGCGTCGAGAACGGCTGGTCGCGCCTGCAATGGGCGGTGCTCGACTGGAACGTGCCGTCGATCGCGTTCTACAAGTCGCTCGGCGCCGTCATGATGGACGACTGGACGCTGTGCCGAGTCACCGGTCCTGCGCTGACGCGGCTTGCCGGGAGCGAGACCTGATGGAGATCGTCTTCGTCGTCGCGATTGCGGAGAACGGCGTCATCGGCGCTGGCGGCGCGATTCCGTGGCGGCAGAAATCCGACATGGCGCGCTTCAAGGCGCTCACGATCGGCAAGCCCGTGATCATGGGCCGCAAGACGTTCGAATCCCTGCGCCGGCCGCTTCCGGGCCGCACCAACATCGTGATCACGCGCGATGCGGCCTATCGCGCCGCCGGGGCCGTCGTCACGATATCGGCCGCGGATGCGGAGGCGGTTGCGCGCGGCGATGCACTGCGGCGTTCGGTCACCGAGATCGCGGTGATCGGCGGCGCCGAGATCTATCGGCAATGGCTGGATCGTGCCGATCGCCTCGAAATCACCGAAGTGCATGCGCGCCCCGAAGGCGACACGCATTTCGCCATCGACACGGCAAAATGGGAGGAGACGGCGCGCATCCGTCATCCTGCCGGACCGGACGACAGCGCCGATTTCTCCTATGTGACATATCGTCGGCGGCCGCGCCATTAACCGCATTCGCCAATGTTAACATTGACTTTTCCGCCCCCGGGCTTAGCTGCAAAGACAGCCCGGGTTGCGTTGTAAGGGACCTGCCTGTCCCCTATAAAGCCGGACCGGACAAAGCGGGCAGGGGCAATTCCACCCTGCCGAGGAGAGCGTCGAATGCCGTGGAAGAATCAGGGCGGTGGCCCATGGGGCTCGGGTCCAAAGGGACCATGGGGCTCAGGCCCGCAACCGGTCGGGCCGAGGCCGCCGGATCTGGAAGACCTTCTGCGGCGTGGCCAGGACCGCCTCCAGCAGATCATGCCGGGCGGCTATTTCTCCGGCGTCGGCATCACGCTGATCATCCTGATCATCCTCGCGTTCTGGCTGCTGTCGGGCTTCTTCCGCGTGCAGTCCGAAGAGCGCGGCGTCGTGCTGCGCTTCGGCAAGCATGTCCGCACCGTGGATCCGGGCCTGAACTATCATCTGCCCTATCCGATCGAGACAGTGCTGCTGCCCAAGGCGCTGCGCGTCAACACCATCTCCATCGGCATGACGCTGATCGACGATCCGGCACGGCGCGGCCGCTCCATTCGCGACGTGCCCGAAGAGAGCCTGATGCTCACCGGTGACGAGAACATCGTCGACGTCGACTTCACCGTGCTATGGCGCATCAAGCCCGACACCGGCGGCGTCGGCGACTTCCTCTTCAACATCCAGAATCCCGAAGGCACCGTGAAGGCGGTCGCCGAGAGCGCGATGCGCGAGGTGATCGGCCGCTCGCAGATCCAGCCGATCCTCACCGGCGCGCGCAACGTCACTGAACAGGGCGTGCAGGAACTGATCCAGAAGACTCTGGACAGCTACGGCGCCGGCATTCAGATCAGCCAGGTGCAGATGCAGAAGGTCGATCCGCCGGCGCAGGTGATCGACGCCTTCCGCGACGTGCAGGCGGCGCGCGCCAATCTCGAGCAGTTGCAGAACGAAGCACAGACCTACGCCAACCAGGTGGTGCCGCAGGCACGCGGACGTGCGGCGCAGATCATGCAGGCCGCCGAAGGCTACAAGGAGCAGGCGGTTGCCGAGGCCAAGGGCCAGAGCTCGCGCTTCCTGAAGGTTTACGAGGAATACAAGAAGGCGCCCGAAGTGACGCGTGAACGGATCTACCTGGAGACGATGGAGCGCGTGCTCGGCGGCGCGGACAAGCTCGTCTATGACGGCGGCCCCTCGGGCCAGGGCGTCGTGCCCTATCTGCCGCTCGGCGAATTGACGACGAAGCGGCCTCCTGCCGCCGGTCAGCAAACGGGCGGAGGTAGCCGATGAGGTCTCCGGTCACAGGTATCGTCACCCTCCTCGGGCTCCTGCTCGTCGTGATCGTCGGCTACATGTCGTTGTTCACGGTGCAGCAGACCGAGCAGACCATCGTGCTTCAGTTCGGCAAGCCCGTCGACGTCGTCACCGATCCCGGCCTGCACTTCAAGGCGCCGTGGAACTCGGTGATCAACATCGACAAGCGGATCCTCGATCTGGAGAACCCGTCGCAGGAAGCGATCGCATCCGACCAGAAGCGGCTCGTGGTGGACGCCTTCGCGCGCTATCGCATCAAGGATGCGCTGCGCTTCTATCAGAGCGTCGGTTCGATCCAGGCCGCCAACATCCAGCTCACCACGCTTCTGAACGCGGCGCTGCGCCGCGTGCTCGGCGAGGTCACCTTCATCAACGTGGTGCGGGACGACCGCGAGAAGCTGATGCTGCGCATCCGCGACCAGCTCGATCGCGAGGCCGACGGTTACGGTATCCAGGTCGTCGACGTCCGGATCCGGCGCGCCGACCTGCCGGAGCAGAACAGCCAGGCGGTCTACCAGCGCATGAAGACGGAACGCGAGCGGGAAGCCGCCGAGTTCCGGGCGCAGGGCGGCCAGAAGGCACAGGAGATCCGCTCCAAGGCCGACCGCGAGGCGACCGTGATCGAGGCGGAAGCCAGGTCGCTGGCCGAGCAGACCCGCGGCGTCGGCGACGCCGAGCGCAACCGCCTGTTCGCGGAAGCCTACGGCAAGGATGCCGACTTCTTCGCCTTCTACCGGTCGATGACGGCCTACGAGAACGGGTTGCGCGCGAACGACACCCGCTTCCTGCTGCGGCCGGACTCGGATTTCTTCCGGTTCTTTGGTAACCCGTCCGGCAAGGCGGCGACCGCGGCGCCGGCAAAGCCGTAAGCCTGACAAGGGCGGCAGATCTGGCCGCCCTTCGTCCAGAAGAACAGTACAACGGGAGGTTCCAATCCGATGAGGTCCATTGCGTTCGCCGACTTCCTCATCGGCTTAGGCATCCTGTTCGTGCTGGAAGGCTTGATGTTCGCGGCAAGTCCGAACTGGATGCGCAAGGCCATGAAGAGCGCCATCGCCACGCCGGACAACATCCTGCGGGTGGTCGGGATCGGTTCGGCCGTGGCCGGCCTGATCCTGATCTGGGTGATGCGGCGCCCGATCTAGACCTCGCGCCAACGCCAAAGTGAAGGCAAGGAACCGGTTTTCGCCGTATTATGCGGGTCTTGAGGCCCGTGAAGCTCCGCGCTTGCGCCGTGCCCCCGTTCGAGCGCAGTCTTGGCGCCGAATCCCTTTCTCTGGAGATCGCTATGACCGCTGCCATCATTGCCCCGTCCCGCTTGCGCCATCGTGCGCGACTTGGCGTGAGAATTGGGCTGGCCGCGCTCGCCGTTAGTGCTTTCGGCGCGTTCGGCTCGCCGGCTCATGCGCGCGGGCCGGAGGGCATCGCCGACGTCGCCGAGAAGGTGATCGACGCGGTCGTCAATATCTCGACCTCACAGACCGTCGAAGCCAAGGGCGGCGGCAGCAACACCATGCCGCAACTGCCGCCCGGCTCGCCCTTCGAGGAGTTCTTCGACGACTTCTTCAAGAACCGCAGGGGTCCCGGTGGTCCCGGCGGCGGCGGCAAGGGCGGCGACAACGGCCCGCCCCGCAAGACCAACTCGCTCGGCTCCGGCTTCATCATCGACACGTCAGGCGTCGTCGTCACCAACAACCACGTCATTGCGGACGCCGACGAGATCAACGTCATCCTCAACGACGGCACCAAGATCAAGGCCGAGCTGGTCGGCGTCGACAAGAAGACCGACCTCGCCGTATTGAAGTTCAAGCCGTCGAAGCCGCTGGTCGCGGTGAAGTTCGGCGACTCCGACAAGCTGCGCCTCGGCGACTGGGTGGTCGCGATCGGCAACCCGTTCAGCTTGGGCGGTACGGTGACGGCCGGCATCGTCTCGGCCAAGAACCGCGACATCTCCTCGGGTCCCTATGACAGCTACATCCAGACCGACGCGGCCATCAACCGCGGCAATTCCGGCGGTCCGCTGTTCAATCTCGATGGCGACGTCATCGGCGTCAACACGCTGATCATCTCGCCCTCCGGCGGCTCGATCGGCATCGGCTTTGCCGTGCCGTCGAAGACGGTCGTGGGCGTGGTCGACCAGCTCCGCCAGTTCGGCGAACTGCGCCGCGGCTGGCTGGGGGTGCGCATCCAGAGCGTCACCGACGAGATCGCCGAGAGCCTCAACATCAAGCCGCCGCGCGGCGCGCTGGTTGCGGGCGTAGACGACAAGGGCCCGGCCAAGCCCGCCGGCATCGAGCCCGGCGACGTCGTCGTCAAGTTCGACGGCAAGGACGTCAAGGATCCGAAGGATCTCTCCCGCGTCGTCGCCGACACGGCGGTCGGCAAGGAAGTCGACGTCATCATCATCCGCAAGGGCGAAGAGCAGACCAAGAAGGTCACGCTCGGCCGCCTCCAGGATCCCGACAAGGTGCAGGCCGCGGTGAAGACCGACGAGCCCCCGCCCGAGAAGCTGGTGACGCAGAAAGCGCTCGGCCTCGATCTCGCCGCGCTGAACAAGGACCTGCGCACGCGCTACAAGATCAAGGACAGCGTCAAGGGCGTGGTCGTCACCAATGTCGACGCCAATTCCGATGCTGCCGAGAAGCGCCTGTCCGCCGGCGACGTCATCGTCGAGGTGGCGCAGGAGGCCGTCTCCAGCGGCGCCGACATCCAGAAGCGGGTCGACCAGCTCAAGAAGGACGGCAAGAAGTCGGTGCTGCTGCTGGTCTCCAACGCCGACGGCGAGCTGCGGTTTGTTGCGCTGAGCGTGCAGTAACTTCATCCGTCATTCCGGGGCGATGCGAAGCATCGAACCCGGAATCTCGAGGTTCCGGGTCTGGTGCTTCGCACCATCCCGGAACGACGATTGTGTCAGGCCTCCACAAACTCCTCGCGCCGATACCCCTGCGCATACAGCAGCGCGGTGAGATCGCCATGGTCGATCCGTGCCGCGGCGGCGGCGGCCACCGCCGGCTTGGCGTGATAGGCCACACCCAGTCCCGCCGCCTGGATCATCGCCAGATCGTTGGCGCCGTCGCCGACCACGACCGAGTCGATGTCGTCGAGATCGAACGACTCCATCAGATCCACCAGCGTCGCGAGCTTGGCCGCGCGGCCCAAAATCGGCTCCTTGACCTCGCCGGTGAACTTGCCGTCGCGCACGATCAGCTCGTTGGCGCGGTTCTCCTGGAAGCCGATCTTGGCGGCGACCGCGCTGGTGAACAGCGTGAAGCCGCCGGAGACGAGGCAGGTATAGGCGCCGTGCGCTCGCATGGTCGCGACCAGCGCGCGGCCGCCCGGGGTCAGCGTGATGCGCTTTTCCAGCACCTCGTCGACGACACTGGCGGGCAGGTCCTTCAAGAGCGCAACGCGCTCGCGCAGCGCCGGCTCGAACTCGATCTCGCCGCGCATCGCGCGCTCGGTGATGGCGGCGACATGGGCCTTCATCCCGACGAGATCGGCGAGCTCGTCGATGCATTCCTGGCCGATCATGGTGGAATCCATGTCGGCGAGAAAAAGCTTCTTGCGCCGGGCGCCGGCAGGCTGCACGACGATGTCGATCGGCAGGTCGCCGCGAAGCTCGCGCAACCGCTGTTCGATGGCGTGACGGTCGCCTTCGAGGTTACTGTCGGCGCTGAAGGGAATGTCGACCGCAACCCCGTCGAACAGCCAGTGCGCAGGCGCCGCCTGAGGCAGCACGGCGCGGGCGCCGTCGACGATGGTAGAGTCGAGCGCGGGACTATCGGGATTGCAGATCAGCGTGGCGACGAGGGACATTTGAGGTTTTCGTGAGCGAGAGGCAAGTCAGCAGAAGCCATGTCGGCAAGGCCGTGCTTATCGCAGGCCCGACCGCCAGCGGCAAGTCGGCGCTGGCGCTCGAGCTGGCACTCGCCACCGGCGGCGTTGTCATCAATGCCGATTCCATGCAGGTCTACCGCGACCTGCGCATCATTACGGCGCGCCCGACACGGGCAGACGAGGCGCTCGTGCCGCATCACCTCTACGGCCACGTCGATGCCGCCGTGAATTTCTCGGCCGGCGCCTGGGTGAACGATGCGGCGACGGCGCTCGAAGAGGCGAGAACCCAAGGCCGCCTGCCGATCTTCATCGGTGGTACCGGGCTCTATTTCAAGGCGCTGACGGCGGGCCTCTCCGTGGTGCCGCCGATCCCCGCCGAGGTGCGCGAAGACGTGCGCGCGCGGCTGGAGCGGAACGGTGTCGAGGCGTTGCATGCGGAACTCGCGGCCCGCGATCCACGTGCGGCCGAGCGATTGAACCTGCGCGACCGCACCCGGATCGCGCGCGCGCTCGAAGTGGTCGAGGCGACCGGGCGCTCGCTGCTCGACTGGCACCAGGAGGGTCAGCCGCCGCTGTTGCCGCAGGACAGTTTTCGCGCGGTGTTCCTCGCCCCCGAGCGTGACGAGCTCTATGCCCGCATCGATGCCCGCTTCGACGCCATGCTTGGTGCCGGCGCCTTGAGGGAGGTCGAGCGCCTCACCGCCCGAAAGCTCGATCCCTTGCTACCGGCGATGAAGGCCCACGGCGTGCCGGCCCTGATCCGGCATTTGCGCGGTGAGCTCAGCCTGGACGAGGCGGCCACGATCGGCCGCGCCGATACCCGCCACTACGCCAAGCGCCAGTTCACCTGGTTCCGGCACCAATTGCCGGAGTTCGAATGGGTGAAGCTGGAGGAGGCGAGGGGCTGGCTGGCGGCGACCGTGAACGCGGCGCAGGACCCCGACTGACGTGCTTTTGTGCCGGGTTCCCGAATTTTACCTCTCGCCGAACCCCGGGAACACCGCTACACTGCCAAAATCGCGCGGGAACGGCCGCATTGCCTTGACATCCAGGCTTTGGTCGCTATGTTTCGCGCAACCTTTGGGAAGCCGGGCACCTGCCATGCGTAACATTATTACCAAGCTCCTTATCGCCGTCGTACCCAGGCACACCGCCGGGGATGGCTAGCTGCCATCCACATGACAGGCGGTGTGCATGGGCCCTCTTCGGGGCCTTTTTTATTTCCTGAACCCGACACGAACGAAGCCGCTGGCAACAGCGCATCCGGAGCAAGCCAATGACCGACAAGAGCCACGATCCGAACCAGATGACCGGCGCCGCGATGATCGTCCGCGCGCTCATCGATCACGGCGTGACCGACATTTTCGGCTATCCCGGCGGCGCGGTGCTTCCGATCTATGACGAGATCTTCCAGCAGAGCGAGGTCCAGCACATCCTGGTCCGGCACGAGCAGGGCGCGGGCCACGCCGCCGAGGGCTATGCGCGCTCGACCGGCAAGCCGGGCGTTGCGCTGGTGACCTCCGGTCCCGGCGCCACCAACATGGTGACGCCGCTGACCGACGCGCTGATGGACTCGATCCCGCTGGTCTGCATCTCCGGCCAGGTGCCGACGCATCTGATCGGCAACGACGCGTTCCAGGAATGCGACACGGTCGGCATCACGCGTCCCTGCACCAAGCACAATTGGCTGGTGCGCGACGTCAACGATCTCGCAAAGGTCCTGCACGAGGCGTTCTACGTTGCGACCACGGGCCGTCCGGGCCCGGTGCTGGTCGACGTGCCCAAGGACGTGCAGTTCGCGACCGGCACCTATCATCCGCCGCGCAAGTCCGACGTGCACCGCTCCTACGCGCCGCGCGTGAAGGGCGATGCGACGCAGATACGCAAGGCCGTCTCGCTGCTCGCGAACGCCAAGCGTCCCGTGATCTATAGCGGCGGCGGCGTGATCAATTCCGGCCCTGAAGCGACCAAGCTGCTGCGCGAGCTGGTCGAGGTCACCGGTTTTCCGATCACCTCCACGCTGATGGGCCTCGGCGCGTACCCGGCGTCGGGCAAGAACTGGCTCGGCATGCTCGGCATGCACGGCACCTATGAGGCCAACATGACGATGCATGATTGCGACGTCATGCTGTGCGTCGGCGCGCGCTTCGACGACCGCATCACCGGCCGCGTCGATGCGTTCTCGCCGGGCTCGAAGAAGATCCACATCGATATCGATCCGTCTTCGATCAACAAGAACATCCGGGTCGACGTGCCGATCATCGGCGATTGCGGCAACATCCTCGGCGACATCCTCCAGGTGTTCAAGGCGGAGGCGAAGAAGCCCGACATCAAGGCGTGGTGGCAGCAGATCGCGCAGTGGCGCGCCCGCAACTCGCTCTATTACAGGAAGAGCAACGACGTCATCCTGCCGCAGCACGCGATCCAGAGCCTGTTCGAGGCGACGCGGGGCCGGGATACCTACATCACGACCGAGGTCGGCCAGCACCAGATGTGGGCGGCGCAGTTCTACGGCTTCGAGGAGCCGCATCGCTGGATGACGTCGGGTGGGCTCGGCACCATGGGCTACGGCCTGCCGGCCGCGGTCGGCGTGCAGGTGGCGCACCCGGACAGCCTCGTCATCGACATCGCCGGCGATGCCTCGGTGCAGATGACGATCCAGGAGATGTCGACGGCGGTCCAGTACGAACTGCCGATCAAGATCTTCATCCTGAACAACCAGTACATGGGCATGGTGCGGCAGTGGCAGCAGTTGCTGCACGGCAACCGCCTGTCGCATTCCTACTCGGAAGCGCTGCCGGATTTCGTCAAGCTCGCGGAAGCCTATGGCGGCGTCGGCATCCAGGTGCACAAGCCTTCAGATCTCGACGGCGCCATCCAGGAGATGATCTCGGTCAAGCGTCCGGTGCTGTTCGACTGCCGCGTCGCGGCGCTCGAAAACTGCTTCCCGATGATCCCCTCCGGCAAGGCGCATAACGAGATGCTGTTGCCGGAGCAGGCGAACGACGAGGCGACGGCCAAGGCGTTCGCGGGCGGCAAGGCGCTGGTGTGAGTCGGTAGGGTCATGACGCAGCAGCGACGAGCGCTCTTTCTTCGCCTCTCCCCGCATGCGGGGAGAGGCCGGATTGCGCGCGAGCGCAATCCGGGTGAGGGGGAGTCTCCGCGAGTCTCTCTGTCACCGTCCCCGCGGAGAGTCCCCCTCACCCCAACCCTCTCCCCGCAAGCGGGGCGAGGGAGCAGACCGCATGCGGGGTTACAATGTTCGACCTGAACGAGCTCGAGCACGCACACGACATCGTGCGGCAGGCGGTGCCGGCGACGCCGGCGCATGCCTGGCCGCTGCTGAGCCAGCGGCTCGGCACGCAGGTCGTGGTCAAGCACGAGAACCACACACCGACTGGCGCCTTCAAGGTGCGCGGCGGGCTCACCTACGTCCACCATCTCAAGCGCGAGCAGCCTGCAACACGTGGCCTGATCTCGGCAACGCGCGGCAATCACGGCCAGAGCATCGCCTTTGCCGGGCGTCGTCACGGTCTGCCGGTGACGATCTACGTGCCCCGCGGCAATTCGATCGAGAAGAACCGCGCGATGATCGCCTTCGGTGGCGACCTCGTCGAGCATGGCGACGACTTCCAAGAGGCCCGCGAAGAAGCCTATCGTCGGGCCGAGCGCGACGGCCTTCACATGGTGCCGGCTTTCCACCCCAACGTCGTGCTTGGCGTGGCGACCTATGCGCTCGAACTGTTCCGGGCCGCACCGGATCTCGACATTCTCTATGTGCCGATCGGGCAGGGCTCCGGCATCTGCGGCTGCATCATGGCCCGTGACCTGCTCGGCCTGAAGACCGAGATCGTTGGCGTGCAGTCGACCGAGGCGCCGTCCTACGCTCTGTCCTTTGCCGCGCGCGCCGTGGTGAACACCAACAGCAGCAACACGCTCGCTGACGGCATGGCGACCCGTGCTCCCGATGCGGATGCGCTCGCGCTCATCGTTAATGGTGCCTCGCGTATCGTCCAGGTGACGGACGATGAGATAGCGCTCGCGATCCGTGCGCTCTGGACCGATGCACATAATCTCGCCGAAGGCGCCGGAGCAGCCCCGCTCGCCGCGGCACTTCAGGAAAAGACAAAATTGTCAGGCAAGCGCGTCGGTCTCGTGCTGTCCGGCGGCAATATCGATTTCGATCTGTTCAAGCGATGGGTGGTCGCATGATTGCGCGAGCGCTCGCCAATTGCACTACTGTCATCGTCCGGCTTGACCGGGCGATCCAGTACGCCGCGGCAGATGTGAGACTCACTATGCCGGTGACTACTGGATGCCCCGCCTTCGCGGGGCATGACAGGAAAGAATAGAGGGGACGACAATGAACCAGCCCGCATCCGCCTACTTCATCGAAGACCGTCACGATCCCAACGAGACGCACACGCTTTCGGTGCTCGTGCAGAACGAGCCCGGCGTGCTCGCGCGCGTCATCGGCCTGTTCTCCGGGCGCGGGTACAACATCGAGAGCCTCACGGTCTCGGAGACCGAGGCGCAGAAGCATCTGTCGCGCATCACCATCGTCACCACCGGCACGCCGATGGTGATCGAGCAGATCAAGCACCAGCTTGACCGCATGATCCCGGTCTACCGCGTCGTCGACATGACCCAGACCAAGCGCTCGATCGAGCGCGAGCTTGCGATGGTGAAGGTGCGTGGGCAGGGCGAGCACCGGGTCGAGGCGCTCAGGCTGGCGGATGCGTTCCGCGCCCGCGTGATCGACGCCACCACCGAGAGCTTTGTGTTCGAGATCACAGGCAATACGGACAAGATCAATCAATATATCGATCTGATGCGCCCGCTCGGCCTTGTCGAGGTGTCGCGCACGGGCGTTGCCGCGATCGGCCGCGGGCCTGAAGGGATGTGAGCCATGCTGGCGCGCGACTGGTACTATAACGAGCGGAACCGGATGGGCATCGAGCCCGCGGTGGCGTCGATCTACGACAGCCACGACGATGCCGATCTGCGGGCGCGCGCCGCCCTGAAAATGCTCGGTGTCCAGCGCGGCTGGCGCATCGCCGACATCGGCTGCGGCAACGGCGTGCTCGCCACCGAAGCTGCGCTGATGGGCGCCGAGGTCGACGCCATCGACATCTCGCCGGCGATGCTGGCGCTCGCCGAGATCTATGCGCGGGACCGCAAGGCGCCCGTGCGCACGCAATCGGCCGGCCTGCTCAGCTTCGCCTACCGGCCGGAATCCTACGATCTGATCGTCAGCGAGTTCACGCTGCATCATCTGCCTGATTTCTGGAAAGTGGTGGCGATGTCGCGGATCTTTCGCGCGCTGAAGCCGGGGGCGAGCTTCTATCTGCGCGACATCGTCTATGCCTCGATGCCCGACGCGGTCGAGCGCGACGTCGAGCAGTGGGCAGAATTCCAGATCAAGAACCACGATTTCTCGCGCGAGGGCGTGGTCACGCATATGCGCGACGAGTATTCCACCTTCGGCTGGGTGATGGAGCGGATGCTGACCGACGTCGGCTTCACGCTGGTCTCGGCCGACTATCACGCGCCGATGCACGGCACTTATCTGCTGCGGAAACCGAAAGCCGGCGAGCAAGGCTAGACCAGAAAAGAAACAGGGCTGCACGACAGGGCAGAACCGGAAACAACAATGAAGCCGGCCGACATCCTCATCGCCCTCCTGGTGGCGATCATCTGGGGGCTTGCCTTCGTGGCGAGCCGGATCGCGCTCGACGAGTTTTCGCCGGAGCTGATGACGGCGATGCGCTTCATTATTGCCGCGGTACCGTGCCTGTTCATTCCCAAGCCGAAGGTCGCCTGGTCGCTGTTGATCGCGATCAGCTTCACGCTGTTTCTCGGCCAGTTCCTGAGCCAGGCCTATGGCATCGCCCATGGCGTGCCGGTGGGGCTGACCTCCGTCGTCGTGCAGAGCCAGGCGCTGTTCACGATCGGCTTTGCCGCGATCGCCTTCGGCGAACGGCCGACGCCGATGCAGACCCTCGGCATCGTCATCGCCGCAGCCGGCCTGCTGATGATTTGCGGCACCGTCGGCTACGATTTCAGCGTCGGCGCCTTCGCGGTGCTGATGATCGCGCCGGTCAGCTTTGCCGTCGGCAACATTCTGCTGCGCGGCGCGCGCGGCGTTCCGATGTTCGACCTGTTTGCCTGGCTTTGCCTTGCCACTGCGGTCCCGTTGTTCGCCCTCTCGCTCGTCGTCAACGGGCCGGCGCCGACCTTCCAGTCCCTGATCCACATGTCGCTGACCGGTCTCGTCTGCCTGCTGATGATCGGCGCCATCTCCACCAGCATCGCCTATTGGCTGTGGGGCCGGCTGCTGCGCGACTATCCAGCTGCCCAAGTGGTGCCGTTCGCTCTGCTGGTGCCGTTCGTCGGCTCGGCCGCCTCCAGCATCGTGTTCGGCGAACGCTTCGGACCCCTGAGGCTCGCCGGCATGCTGACCGTGATCGGCGGTATCGCGGTGATGGTGCTGGCGAAGCGCCCGCAAGTCCTGCCGAAGATCGCGTGAGGTGAATATGGCTTACTCGCTCTTCTATGCCTTCCTCGCCTTCATGGTGGTGATGTACTTCACCCCCGGGCCGAACAACATCATGCTGCTGGCGTCGGGCCTGACCTACGGCTTCCGGCGCACCATCCCCCACATCGCCGGCATCGTCATCGGCTTTGCCTTCATGGTCGCCGCGGTGGGCCTCGGGCTAGGGACCGTGTTCCTGGCCTATCCGATCCTCCAGACCATCCTGAAATATGCCGGTGCGGTCTACCTGATCTATCTTGCTGCCGTGATCGCCATGTCCGGCCCGACCACGCCGGACGGCGAGAGCGGCCGCGGCCCGATGACCTTTTGGGGCGCGGCCATGTTCCAGTGGATCAACGCCAAGGGCTGGGTGATCGTGATCGGCACCATCACCGCCTATGCGGCGATTGCCCAGTTTCCGGTCAACATCGCGATCCAGACCCTGATCAGCCTGCTCGTCGGCACGGTCTCGACCGTGGTCTGGGCCCTGTTCGGCACTGCGCTGCGGCCGGTCCTGACCTCCGAGCGGCTGGTCCGCGCCTTTAACGTCGTGATGGCACTCCTGCTGCTCGCCTCCCTCTACCCCGTTTTCATGGATGCATGATGTCGCGGATTTCCATGCAGAAACGGGTTTCCCTAGGGGCTGAAAATGCTCTAGACAGCCCCCGAAATCCGCAAATTTCACCCTTCGGACACTGAGCTTTGGCCGATTCTGGCCCTGAATGAGGAAACGACTATGCGTGTTTATTACGATCGCGACGCCGACCTGAACCTGATCAAGGGCAAGAAGGTCGTCATCGTCGGCTATGGCAGCCAGGGCCACGCCCACGCGCTGAACCTGAAGGATTCCGGCGTCAAGGAAGTCGCCATTGCGCTGCGCAAGGGCTCGGCCTCGGCCAAGAAGGCGGAAGCCGCCGGCTTCAAGGTGATGGAAGTCGCCGAAGCCGCGAAATGGGCCGACCTCGTCATGATGCTGACCCCGGACGAACTCCAGGGCGACATCTATCGCGAGCACCTGCACGACAATATGAAGAAGGGCGCCGCCCTCGTCTTCGCGCACGGCCTCAACGTCCACTTCAACCTGCTCGACCCGCGCGCCGACCTCGACGTGCTGATGATCGCGCCGAAGGGCCCCGGCCACACCGTGCGCTCGGAGTATCAGCGCGGCGGCGGCGTGCCCTGCCTGATCGCGATCGCCAAGGACGTCTCGGGCAACGCCCATGACCTCGGCCTGTCCTACGCCTCCGCCATCGGCGGCGGCCGCGCCGGCATCATCGAGACCACCTTCAAGGAAGAGTGCGAGACCGACCTGTTCGGCGAGCAGGTCGTGCTCTGCGGCGGCCTGGTCGAGCTGATCAAGGGTGGCTACGAGACGCTGGTCGAAGCCGGCTACGCCCCGGAGATGGCCTATTTCGAGTGCCTGCACGAAGTGAAGCTGATCGTCGACCTGATCTACGAAGGCGGCATCGCCAACATGAACTACTCGATCTCCAACACCGCCGAGTATGGCGAATACGTCACCGGTCCGCGCATCGTCACCGCGGAGACCAAGGCCGAGATGAAGCGCGTTCTCGCCGACATCCAGGGCGGCAAGTTCGCCCGCGACTGGATGCTCGAGAACAAGGTCAACCAGACCTCGTTCAAGGCGACCCGCGCCAAGCTCGCCCAGCACCCGATCGAGGAAGTCGGCGCCAAACTGCGCGACATGATGCCCTGGATCAAGAAGGGCGCGCTGGTCGACAAGAGCAAGAACTAAGCACCGTCATTCCGGGGGCGCGACGACCTCGCGCCCCCGGACCTCGATCCATGTTCATGAGTTTCCCGGGTTTGCACGGACGCCAGCCCTGGGAATGACGCGGGGAGGCGATGTCCGCCTCGCGCCGGTGTGAGCTCGCTGATCGTGCGCGCCGGTCCCCCGTGTCGCGCGAGGCTCCGGCCCAAACCGGCTTCGGTTTTGCAGCAGCATCGGCTGTTTTTCAGCGCCCCCAAGTATTAGGACACCATTGCTGACCTGATTTCCGTACGACTACGGGATCGAATTGCGATGGGCAGATCAACCAAATCTTAGCGCGGCCGGGCGAGGGTGAGCCATTGCTCGTACCGCAGATGGACAATGCTGAACGCTTGGCGAAGGCTGGCCGGATCGCCTGGATCGTCCGTCACGATCCTGGGCGTCGTGTTTTCGCTCGTTGTCTTCGCCTTGTTCCTCGTTGATCTGGGCATCCGTTATCGAGAAGCAGTCGCATCTGCGAAAACCGACGCGCTCAATCTCTCGGCCATTCTGGCCGAGCATGCCGCGGTGACGTTCGAAGACATCGATCGCGTGCTGCTTGAGGCGCAGGCGATCCGCAAGGACGCTTTGTCCGGAAAATACGCTGATCCCGGTGCGGCCAATATCGCGCTGCGTCAACTGGTCAGGAGCTCGTCGATTCTCGTCGCGGTCGGCTGGACCGATGCGTCCGGCGCCGTCGTTGCACATTCCTATGATCACGCGCTGCCGCGCAGCAACATCTCAGACATGTCGCACTTCATCGCGCAACGCGACGGCACCGGCACCGGACTGTTCGTTGCGCCACCCTATCGCTCGGCGGGCGGCGACAAATGGTTCAGTGCTGCGTCGCGCCGGTTGAACAACCCGGATGGGAGCTTTGCGGGCATCGTTACTGCGCCGCTGGACCAATCCTTTCTGCTGAAGATCTATCGCAAGATCGACCTGGGCCCGGACGGCTCGGTGGTCCTGCTCCATCGCACCGGACGGGTCCTCGCGCGCGTACCGGAACAGAAGGATGTCCTGGGCAAGTCGGTCGCCGGCGGCCCGCTGTTTACCAAGTATCTGCCGGTCTCCGAGGTGGGCTCATACGAGCTCACGAGCCCCATCGATGGCATCGCGCGCATTGCCGGCTACAAGGCCGTGCCCGGCCTGCCGCTGGTCATGGTCGTGACCTACACGCGCAGTTACGCGTTGCAGCCATGGTACCGCCATCTCTACACCTTCGGCCCGCTAGCCGCCGCGATCGTCACCATTATTCTGATCGGCACATTCCTGCTGCGGCGGCAAACGAATGCGCTTGCTGCTGCGAGTGCCCGGTTCGACGCCGCGTTGAGCAACATGCCGCATGGGCTCAGCATGTTTGACGCCGACGAGAGGCTATTGGTCGCCAACAGCCGTTACCGCGAGATGTACGATCTCACGGAGTCGCAGGTCGAACCTGGAACGCTGCTCAGCAGCATCGTCGGCCACTACAAGGCGACGGGAGCCGACCTCGATGCGGAGGAATTCCTCGAGGGGGCAAAGCACCGGGCGCAACGAATCTTCACGCTTGGCAACGGCCGGATCATCTCGATCCTGCGCACGCCCATGGCCGACGGTGGCTGGGTCGCGACCCATCAGGACATCACCGAGAGGCGGCGAGACGAGATCCTGCTGGCCGAAAATGCCGCCGAGCTGAAGCTCATCAACACGCGGTTCGATGTCGCAATCAGCAACATGCATCAGGGTCTGTGCCTGTTTGATGCCGACAAGAACCTGGTCGTCTCCAACAGCCGCTATCAGCAGATGTACGATCTGCCGGACGAGCTGGTGCGGCCAGGCACGCCGCTGCAACGGATATTGCAATACTATGCGGATCGCGGCGAAACGAGCTCTCTGACGGTCGACCAGCATGTCCAGTTCATGCCGACCCAGCGGCAGCAGGACTACGCGTTGAAAGACCACCGCCAGATCCTGATCCAGCGCAAGCCGCTGCCGGATGGCGGCTGGGTCGCGACGCACGAAGACGTCACCGAGCAAAAACGCGGCGAGCAGATGCTGGCCCAGAAGGCAGCGGAGCTGGAGGCGATCAATACGCGCTTCGATGCCGCCCTCAACAACATGTCCCAGGGGCTCTGCATGTTCGATGCGGACCAGAGGATCGTGGTCTCAAACGCACGCTATGCCGAAATTTATCATCTGAGCGGCGATCAGATCGGGCCAGGTACTTCGCTGGCGCAGATTCTCGAATATCGCCGCGAAAAAGGGACGTATTTTGCCGACGTGGCGCCGGACGTCTACCTCAGCCAGAACGTGAAGCAGCTGAGCGAGATCCGGGAACTTGCCGACGGCAGGGTGGTCGCGATTGCGCGCCACATGATGCAGGATGGCGGCTGGCTCACGACCCACGAGGATATTACCGATCGAGCGAGAAACGAGAAGCGTATCGCCTATCTGGCGCAGCACGATCTGCTCACGGGTCTTGCGAACCGCGCCGTGTTCTCCGAAAAGCTCGACGATGCTGCAAAGCGGTCGCAGCGTCATGGCACGACGTTCACCGTGCTGATGCTGGATCTCGACAGGTTCAAGGCCGTCAACGATACGCTCGGTCACGCCGCGGGCGACCAGCTGCTGGTCGAGGTGGCGCGGCGGTTGAGTTCATCGTTGCGGGATACCGATGTGCTGGCGCGGCTCGGTGGCGACGAATTCGCGATCATCCAGGAGAACGAAAAAAATCAGAGCGAGGGCGCGATTGCTCTCGCTCTGAGGATCATCGGCCTGATCGAGCAACCCTTCGATCTTGGCGGCCATCGCGTCAGCGTCGGCACCAGCGTCGGCATCGCCTTCGCGCCGGAGCACGGCGCCGACGCCGAGACGTTGCTGCAGAAGGCGGATGTCGCGCTCTACGTGACGAAATCTGCGGGCCGAAACGATTTCCGCATCTTCCAGCCCGAAATGACGCAGGCTGCCGACACACAGAAGTCGATGGAAGGCGAACTGCGGGAAGCGATGGCCCGCAACGAGTTCGAGCTGCACTACCAGCCGGTGATCGACGCCAGGACGCGCAAGATGACGGGGCTGGAATGTTTCGTGCGCTGGCATCACCCGTCGAAGGGCGTGCTGGCGCCTTTGCAGTTCCTTGATGTCGCCGAGCAGGCCGGACTGATGGTGCCGCTCGGTGAATGGATATTGCGACAGGCCTGCCTGGACGCGGCTGCCTGGCCAGCGCACATCAGGGTCGCCGTCAACGTGAGCGCCGCCCAGTTCCACAGGAGCAACGTGCTCGACGTCGTCCTGTGCGCGCTGGTCGAGTCGGGGTTGTCGCCGGAGCGCCTTGAGCTCGAAATACCGGACGTTGCGCTCCTGGAGGGGAATCTGTCGGCTCACTTGCTCACTGTCCGGCAACTGAAGAACCTTGGCGTCGGCGTCGTCCTCGACAATTGCGGCGTGGGTTATTCCGCGGGGAGCTACCTCCAGAGCTTCCCGTTCGACAAGCTCAAGATCGACCGGACGATCGCGCAGGGCTGCGCAACGCGAAAGGACTGCGCGGCAGTCGTCGCCTCTGCCGTCGCATTGGCGCGCGGTCTCGATGTCGCCACGGTCGCCAAGGGGGTCGAGACCCCTGCGCAATTCGAGGCCCTTCGAGCGGCGGGAGTGGACTTGGTCCAGGGATATCTGTTCGGGCGACCCGTGCCGAACTCTGAAGTCAGTTTCGATATGCCGTTGCCGGCACAAAACGTCGCGTGATCTCATGACCTCCGTCGGAACACAGGCAACTCAACCCACGAGGTCACGAGAGATGAATTTGGAGACCGGCCTGATCGATCAACTCGAGATCGCGCTGGCGAGCCCGGAGCTGTCGAAGCGCGCCGAACTCCTGCGCCAGGTCGCCGATCTCTTCGTGCTGGGTTCGGGCAAGTTCACCGACGAGCAGATCGGTCTGTTCGACGGGGTGATGAGCACGCTCCTGAAGAATATCGAATGCGCCGCCCGGGCGACCTTCGGGAGCCGGCTTTCCAGATTGCCTGACGCGCCGCGCCGGACGATCCGCTTGCTGGCGTTTGACGACGCGCCAGAGGTGGCGGTGCCGGTCCTGGAGCACTCGCCACAGCTCGACGAGGCGAGCTTGGCGGAGAACGCGCGGACCAAGAGCCAGGATCACCTGCTGGCCATCGCCGGCCGCAGCCGGTTGACGGAACCCGTCACCGACGTCCTGGTCGAGCGCGGCAACAGTGACGTTGCGATGCGGACAGCCGGTAACGGTGGGGCCAGGTTCTCGGTCCAGGGAATGTCCAGGCTCACCAGCCGGGCCCGGGACAATGGCGCGCTCGCCATGTGCATCTGGGCTCGCCCCGATATCCCCCGCGAGAGCTTGCTGAAATTGTTCGCCCATGCGTCCGAGATGGTGAGGCGCAAGCTGGAGGCGGCCGATCCGCGCCAGGCGGCGCTGATCCGGAGTGCCATTGCGGAGAGCTCCGATGAGCTTCAGACGGTGGCGCGGGCAGGCTCGAGCGAGCATGCCCGGGCGTGGGCCGAGGTGAGCTCCCTGCATTCGAGCGGGCAACTGGACGAGGCACGCGTCCTCGGCTTCATCGGCGAGCGAAGCTTCGACAAGACCGCCGTCGCGCTGTCGCTCATGAGCAGTCTGCCGATCGGAGCGATCGAGCGCGCGCTGGTTCGTTCTGAGCCCGAGCAGATTCTCATTCTCGCGAAGGCCATCGGTCTGTCCTGGGACACGACGAAGGCGATCTTGACGTTTCAGCCTGGTTCGGCCCATGAGGCGAAGGAGCGATTGGACGAGTGCTTTGCGAGCTTCCTCCGGTTGAAGCCAAGTACCGCGAAGGCTGCGCTCCAATTCTACCGGCTCCGCGAGCGGGCCGGCCAGGGTCCTGTCCACTAGCGCAAGCAAACCAATCATTAAGCGCTCATCCGGTATATTCGAACCGTGATGAGGTGGACGTCTCGCCGTTTGCATCTCCTCTCAAGCTTTGTTGCTTCATTCAAACTCTTCGATGTTTGAAGCCTGCGCTCAAGACGAAGAATTGGCGCTTAAAGCACATTCTTGGTCTCGCATCGTTTCTCCTGCGTTTCTTCCAGCGTTCAAACCGCAAAACCCTAGCGCCTTCAGGGGCAAAGAATCGGCTCTTCATCCGCATTCTGATCGCGCGATGATTCTTGCAGCGCGACGTTCGCGTGGCACTTCTTCTTAAGAATCGACACCTGCTGCGCCTGCTTGAGAGTTTGAGCGGCATTGCGCCCCAGCGCCTTCCTGCTACATGATTGCGGGAACTTGAGGGGGAAACACATGCGATCTGTCGTCGTCACCGGCGCGTCCACCGGCATCGGCTCGGCCATTGCGAAATTCCTGGTCGGGCGCGGCTATCGCGTGTTCGGCAGCGTCCGCAAGCAGGCCGACGCCGACCGGCTCAAGGGTGAATTCGGCGCCAATTTCACGCCGCTGCTGTTTGATGTCACCGACGAGGCGGCCGTGCTGGCCGCCGCGCGCAAGGTGCGCGAGGCGCTGGGCGGCGAGACATTGGCCGGCCTCGTCAACAATGCCGGCATCGCGGTCGCAGGTCCCGTGCTCGAATTGTCGGCCGATGATTTCCGCCGCCAGATGGACATCAACGTCATCGGCCCTGTGATCGCGACGCAGGCGTTCGGGCCGCTGCTTGGCGCCGACCCGTCGCTGAAGGGGCCGAAGGGGCGGATCGTGATGATCAGCTCGGTCGCGGGCAAGAACGGCAACCCGCTGTCGGCGCCCTATTGCACCTCCAAGCACGCGATCGAGGGCCTGTCGGAGAGCCTGCGCCGCGAGCTGATGCTGTTCGGCATCGACGTCATCATCGTCGCCCCCGGCGCGGTGAAGACGCCGATCTGGAGCAAGGCGGAGCAGATCGATCTCTCCGTCTACCAGAACTCGCCCTATCTGCCGGCGCTCAACAAGGTCATGGCCTTCATGATGGCGCTCGGCGCCAAGGGCCTGCCCGCCGAGCGCATCGCCGAAATCGTGTTCGAGGCGCTGACCAGCCCAAATCCCAAGGTCCGCTACCAGATCACGCCCGACCGAATGCGCCATTTGATCGGGCCCCTGCTGCCGAAACGGATGCTCGACCGCATTATCGCCAAGCGGCTCGGGCTACTGCCGCAGAGCTGAACCGGCCGCTCAGCCTGCCACGGCCGTCCGTCCGCGCGGTTGGGCGGCCATCGCGATCAGCCGCAGCGCCATCACGGCGAGCAAGGGGACGAGGAACGCGGCATAGAGCGGCATTGCCGGGATGCGCTTGCCGAACGACACCATGAACTGGAACCAGAGGTAATAGCCGCCAACAAGGTGCAGCGCGCGCCAGGCGCGCGGCCCGATCAGCGCTGCCGTGCGATCGAACGAGGTCGCGCTCATGGCGATGATGAACGCATAGCCGATGCCGCCGAAGATGTAGGAGGCGGCGGAAGTCGCCTCCGCAAAGCCGGCCGGATCCATGTTGGCGAACGCGACGATCGCGACCGCGTGGATCGCGTGGGAGGCCGCGAAGCTCAAGCCCAGATAGCGGCGGTTGCGACGCTGCCAGCGCGTCCAGGCATTGGGCCGGAGCCGGGCGAGAGCCGCGGCGCTGAAGGCGAGGCAGAACAGCGTGAGCGAGCTGCGCGCCGTGAAGCGGATCACCATCCGCACGCCCTCGGCCTCGAATTGCCGCATCGAGGCGATCCACAGGCTGAGGACGACCAGGCTGAGGGTGAGGGCAGCCAGCAGCCGCCAGCCTTCGAGCCAGCTTTGACGTTGTGACATGGTGGTCTCCTCCATTATGTAATCATCGATTACATTTACAGCCGGCATATCCGTCAATGGTGTAATCGCTGCTTACATTCACGTTCGGGTGATGCTAGAAGGCCGAATGCCCGCCCGTCAGACCTCCAGGCCGCGCGCCCGCCAAACACCCAAAGCCCGGTCGTACCACCACGGCGACCTCCGCCGCGTGCTGATCGATGCCGCATTGCAACTGGCGGCTGAGGGGGCCGAGGTCTCCGTGCGCGAGGCCGCGCGCCGGGCCGCGGTATCGCCGGGGGCGCCGTTCCGGCACTTCCCCAACCGCGATGCCCTGATGGCCGCGGTGGCCGGGGAGGCGCAGCGGCGCTTTCGTGCCGAGATCGAGGGGGCGATGGGCGAGGCTCCGGTCGCCGATCCGCTCGGCCGCTTCCGGGCCTTCGGCCTCGCCTATCTGCGCTGGGCGATGCGCAATCCCGCGCATTTCGAGATCATCTCGACGGGGCGCTATTTCGCCCATGGCAGCTCCGCGGAGCTGACGCGCGACAATGCCGAGCTGATCGCCCTGACGGAGCGAATACTGGCCGAGGCGGCGGAGCAGGGCCTGCTGCGGCCGGCCGACCTCAAGCGGATCCAGATCGCCGGCCGCGCCCTGGTCTACGGCTTTGCCCGGATGAATCTCGACGGCCACTTTCCGCGCTGGGGCGTGGAGGAGGGTGAGATCGAGCGGATGGCGGAGGGGGTCATCGACCTGTTCATCGCCGGGATCGCCAAACCCTAGAGTTGCTTGCCGCGCGACACATTCGCCCGCCGCTAAGATTAAGAAGGTTGGATCGCGTGCGCGCGTTGCCTGTCCTTGACTGTTCCGTTACAGTTTTATGACACGGTGCAGGCTTCCGGCTGCGCCGGATGCCCTAGCCGCCTTCGGGCCGGCCAGACGGCTAGGATCATCGCGCCGGACCAGCAGTTGCGTGTGTCGATGGCGTCCGCGCCCAATCCAGGTCCTTCTGCCACGACTGCCGTGCTGGCGAGCGTCGCTGCGCTCGGCATCTGGCGGCTGCTCGCGGTCGCCGCGCCGCATCTGGCGGCGCTCGCGCTGATGTACGAGACCGAGACCGATTTCGGCTCGCGCCTCTCCTTCGCACTCGCCTGGGGCATCCTCAATTTCTTCTGGATCACGCTGCTGCGCCGGCCGGCGCTGTCAGGCGCGCTGTCGCTGACCATGGTCGTCGTGCTGGTGCTGCTGTCGCGGCTGAAGCACGACGTCGTGCAGATGACGGCGAACTTCATCGACCTGATGATGATCGACCGCGACACCGTCGCGTTCCTGTTCACGATTTTTCCGAATTTGCGCTGGTCGGTGATCCTGGCCGGTCTCGTCACGCTGCCGCTGATGTACGCGCTGTGGTGGCTCGATCCGTTCCGCATCCGCCGCCTGCCGGCGCTCGCCTGCAAGCTCGCTTGTCTTGCCGCGCTGGTCGGCTATTCGCTCTATCATCCGGATGAGGCCTGGCGCGGCTATTACGACGACGGCTATCTGTCGAAGTTCTTCCGCTCCGGCGTCAGCGCGGTGTCCGACTTCGCGCAGTACGGCTTCATGGAATCGGCCGCCTCGACCAATGAGCGGCTCAACATGCCGCTGGTTGACGCCTGCCATCCCGCAGGCCGCCGGCCGAACATCATCATGATCCATGATGAATCGAGCTTCGACATCCGCGCCGCCCAGGGCATCAAGGTGCCACAGGGTTATGGCAACCACTTCAAGTCGTGGGACGGCAAGCAGCGCACGTTTATGGCCGAGAGCAATGGCGGGCCGAGCTGGTTCACCGAATACAACGTGCTCGCCGGCCTCTCCTCGCGCTCGTTCGGGCGCTTCGCCTATTTCGTGACGCGCATCGCAACAGGCCGCGTCGAGCGCGGCCTGCCGCTGGCGCTGCGCCGCTGCGGTTACGACACCCTGTCGCTCTATCCCGCCTATGGCGGCTTCATGGGCGCGCGCAGCTTCCAGATGACGACCGGCGTCGAGCGCTTCCTCGATTCGAAGGATCTCGGCGCCAAGGACGTCGAGCCGGATTCGTTCTTCTACGACAAGGCGCTCCGGCTGATGGGCGAGCGGACGCCGAACAAGCCGCTGTTCACCTTCGTCTATCTCGGCGCCAATCATTTCCCCTGGGAGACGCGCTTCCGTCCCGATTTGCTGCCGAACTGGCGCGCGCCGGGCAATGTGGCTTCCATCGACGAATATCTGCGCCGGCAGGCGATGAGCGCCGAGCAGTACAAGGCTTTCGTCGCCGGCCTCAAGAAGACCTTTCCCGGCGAGCCCTTCCTGATCGTGCGCTACGGCGATCACCAGCCCGAGTTTGCGCCGAACCTGCTCGAGCCCGGGCTCGACGAGGGAGCTCTCGGCAAGAAGCTCGACGCCTACGATCCGCGCCTCTACGCGACCTACTACGCGATCGACGCCGTCAATTTCGAGCCGGTGAAGAGCGAGGCCGTGATGGACACGATCGACGGCGCGTATCTGCCGCTGGTGATCCAGGAAGCCGCCGGCATCCCCCTCGACCCGTCCTTCGCCGAGCAGAAAGACATCATGCTCCGCTGCAAGGGCATCTTCTACGGCTGCAAGGACGGCGCCGAAGCGCGGCGCCTGAACCGGCTGCTGATCAATGCCGGGATGATCCGGGGGCTGTAGCCTCACGCGTTTTGCGAGCGGGCGTTTTTTGGAGCGTCCATGTCTCTCGACTGTCGTCCTGGCGAAAGCCAGGAGGTGGATTCACACTCGAAGTGCAACAGTTGAGAGGAGAAGGCCTCTGCCGGGGTTCTGAAGTCAAGGCATTTGCGCGGGGTGTTGTTGTAGGTGGCAACGGACTGGCGGAAGCGCTTGGTTGGGAGCTTTTCGAGGTCGGTCTTTCGGGGGATGAAGCGGCGCAAGCGGCCGATGGCGTTCTCGATGCCGCCCTTTTGCCACGGCGCGTGGGGGTCGCAGAAGAAGGTCTTCATCAAGAGGCTCTGCAAGGAAAGGTGGGCG